>CAJBJW010000193.1 GCA_903953455.1 uncultured Pseudomonadota bacterium
AACAATGAAAGGTCGCAAGGCAGGGGTTTTGATTAATTGCAGTGCTTTCCATAAATAACCCGTTATTTCAATCATGCGCGTAAACTCGCAATACCGTTAGTGTGTTTTGAAGGGTTTAATACGACACCACGCTCCGTGACAATAGCATCAATGAGCTCAGCTGGAGTCACATCAAAAACAGGATTCCATGCGCTAACGAGCGAATCTTGTGTATCGTAGCTTTGAGGTAATAATTCAAGTGGATCACGGCATTCAATCTCGATGGTATTGCCATTTTCAAGTGACCAATCAATAGTGGATGTTGGTGCAACGACCATCATTTGTACACCATGTTGCTTAGCTAAGACGGCAAGTGAGTATGTGCCAATTTTGTTGGCCGCGTCACCATTTGACGCGATACGGTCTGCACCAACGACTACCCAATCGATTGCCCCAGATTTCATTAACCATGCCGCAGCACTGTCGGCAATTAACGTCGAGGGAATACCGTCCTGAGAAAGTTCCCAAACTGTTAAGCGGGCGCCTTGTAGCCATGGGCGAGTTTCGTCTGCATAAATATTGACGCTATGACGCGCATAGACACTACGAATCACCCCTAAAGCAGTGCCATAACCGCCTGTTGCCAAACTTCCCGTGTTGCAATGCGTAAGAATACCTTTAGCATTGGCGATGATATCCGCGCCAAATTCGCCCATTGTCCGATTTGCCGCTTTATCTTCAAGATGAATCGTTATTGCACAATCTACAGCGGCGGTAAGTAAGTTTGCCGATTCTTGCGCGATGACGCTCTTCATTTTATCTAGCGCCCAAAATAAGTTCACTGCCGTTGGGCGAGATTGAGCAAGGGCTTCAATGTCTTTTGCGACTATGTCGCGCCATTCGCTTGTCTTTCCATAATGCTGCTGAAGTGATAATACAACGCCATATGCAGCGGCAATCCCTATCGCGGGCGCACCGCGTACACGCATTGAGGTAATGGCCTCAGCAACACCTTGCGCATCACTGTAATCATCGTAGTGCGTAACGCTTGGAAGTTGACGTTGATCGAGTACACTTAGCGCATTGTCTTTCCAAATGAGGGCTTGAACGATTTCGTTTGTCATGATTTGGTTTTATATTTTGTGGGTAGTAATGGTTGCACCAGCCTGTTTGTATGCGCTGTAGCGTGCTCGGCCGGCTATTTTTGTACTTTCACTATTATCTAAAATTTCTAAAATACGTGTAGAAGATTCCCAATTTATTGGGAGTTGTTTTGATAAGTTAAAAATAATATTACGCCACGCAGGTGGCGCATTTTCAATGCCTATTAATACTTGCGAAACAATATCTGGCGGCGCCTTCGTCAATATTTGATGCGGAATAAAACTGCCCACGCGAAATGTCCAAAGCATGTCATCCAAGGTTTGTGCTTCGGCAAGTGAATCCATCAAAACATAACAAAATTGCCCATTTTGATAGGCTTTTTCAATCAATCGACACGCAAAAAAATACCGATCGTGAAGGGATTCACTTTGCAAAATGTAAAAACTAAGCTCCGGCATTGACTCGATTCAATAAATATTGCGTAAGGAGCGCGACAGGGCGACCTGTTGCGCCTTTTGTAGGGCCTGTGCGCCATGCAGTACCAGCAATGTCTAAATGAGCCCAGCGGAAGTGTTCAGCAAAATTGGCTAAAAAGCATGCGGCGGTAATCGTTCCCGCATCTTTACCGCCAATATTGGCTAAGTCGGCAAAATTAGACTTTAATTGTTCTTGATATTCTTCCCACAAAGGTAGACGCCAAACGCTGTCGCAGGCTTTTTCACTTGCCGAAATAATATCTTGGCAGAGTTCATCATCATTGCCAAGTAATCCGCTTGGAACACGTCCTAAGGCCACTAAACAGGCACCGGTTAATGTTGCTAAATCGATGACAAATTCAGGTTGGAAACGTTCAGCGTAGGTTAGCGTATCACATAAAATTAAACGACCTTCCGCATCGGTATTGAGAATTTCAATCGTTTTGCCCGACATACTGGTCAAAATATCACCGGGTTTATTTGCGTCGCCATCAGGCATATTTTCTGAAGCAGGCACTAATCCAATGACATTAATAGGCAAGTTTAATTGTGCTACGGCTTGCATCGTACCAAACACTGCCGCGCCGCCGCACATATCGTATTTCATTTCATCCATACCTGCGCCTGGCTTGAGTGATATACCACCAGCATCAAAGGTTAAAC
Organism: uncultured Pseudomonadota bacterium; assembly: GCA_903953455.1. GTDB lineage: Bacteria > Pseudomonadota > Gammaproteobacteria > Methylococcales > Methylomonadaceae > UBA10906. Next base: position 2,223 of record CAJBJW010000193.1, read on the forward strand.
CTTTACCAATGAGAACAATAGGCTTGCAGTTTTTGTCACCGCCATGATATTCGAGTGTAATGAGTTTGGGAGGTTGACGACTACCACGCGCGACAGCGAGTAAAGCCCCCATGCCTAATTCTTCCATTTCTGACGCATCAAGAATAGTTGCTTTAAGTGAATCGTAGCTTAATGCAAGTGTGAGTGCTTGCTTGGCAAGATAACTTGGTGTGCAAATATTTGCGGGCAGATCAGCGAGGTGCTTTGCAAGTGTCATTCCTTCAGCAATCGCAATGCCTTGAGCTAATCCTATTTTTGCATCATTGCTATGATTTTCTAAAATTGTAATCGTAATGTTGTCGAGCGTGGTGGTATCGTCCACTTTGCTTTTGCATTGCGTGAATTGGTAAAGTTTGTCACTAAATACTTCGATAATTTGACGCGTTTTCCAAATGAAATCGGCTTTTTCTACTTCACATTCCGCAAAGCTCACCGCTGCACTTTTTATATTGGCTTTTTTTAACACAGCAATTGCACTGCCTAGTGCTTTGCGGTAATTTTTAGCATTTAAAGCGTTTTGTTCACCAAGACCAACAAGTAAGATTCTTTCAATAGGACTATTTGGAATGACATTGATAAGTAAGGTGTCGCAGAGTTTTCCTGTAATATCGCCACGTGTAATCAAAGAGCTGATTAGACCTTCGGTGACATCATCTAAGGTTTTAGCCGAGGGTGTGAGTTGCTTGTTTGTAAATATTCCCACGCATAACACATCAGATTTCAATGTTTCAATGGGTTGTAATTCAATAGAGTAATTCATGTCAATTCCTGTTCGTCGTCGTTGTGCGATTTAGTTTACGCGGGGATTACCCAAAAAATAGTGTTGTAAAAATTGATCAAAATCGGGTTGCATGGCATTTTCGAGCGTATGTTGCTTTAAATGTGACGCGCTCGCATTATCAATAAACGTTTGACGCGTCGTGTTATCGAGTTGTTGTGTTGCAAAAAAACTCGCGTGCTCAGCGGATTGATCAACAGCAAAACAGGCAAAAGGTATATTGTATTCGCACATTGTCGCTAACATTTTCGCAGAAGGGGTGAGCTGTGTATTCTCAACTAATTTGTATTGTAATGCGAGAGTATCGGAGTAGGGTTGCTCGACTTCATTTTCATCTAAGGCAGCACAGATAGGTTGCATTTGCTGCAAAATATCTTTTGCCCATGTTTTAAGTGGAATATTTTTTCCATTTCTCACTAATTCTACATTTGGTTTACGTCCGTGATTAGCAACCGTGAGTTGATTACTATTATTTACACGTAATTCTTCAGTGGTAATCTCTGGGCTGTCAGTGAGTAAACACGTTAATAGTAAGGCTTCAATAAATCGTGCAGTGGGTTCATCGATGCCAATAGGCTGAAATGGATTTAAATCCAGTGCGCGCATTTCAACGTATTCTACGCCAGCGCGACGCAGGGCTGCTGTGGGTTTTTCACACGACTGCGCGATTTGTTTAGGGCGCATGATGCTGTAGAACTCATTTTCAATTTGCAATATATTGGCATTTAACTGTTTATAGTCGCCATCCACGCACACGCCAATTTTTTCATATTCGCTATAAGGGGTACTAATTGCGGCACTTAAACTTTGTACATAACCATCGAGTGTATTGTAATCAATGGCTAAGTTAGCTTGATTTTTACTTTTATAACCAATGTCACTCATACGAAGAGACGTGGCGTAAGGATGATAAAGTGTGCCGTTATCAAATTCTTCAAATTGTGCCATGAGCGATGGGCGACTTTTGAAAAAGTTTTTACAAATAGCGGGTGATGCGCCAAATAAATATAAAATTAACCAGCCAATTCGCTGAAAATTACGTATTAAGCCAAAATAAGACGCATTTTTAAACGTTTCTATTGATTGATTGCCGCCTTGTTTTTCATGCAAAAAATCCCATAAATGTTGCGGCACAGAATAGTTGAAATGGATGCCAGCAATCGCTTGCATAGTGCGACCATAACGATGCCAAAGACCGTGACGATAAACATGTTTCATGCGTCCGATATTTGAGGTGCCATATTCTGCAATGCGAATACTTTCATCACCGTCAATACCGCAGGGCATACTGGCACACAATAACTGCTCATGCCCCAGGTTTTCATAAACAAATTGGTGAATTTTTTGCAATTCATCAAGCGTGTTTTTTATATCAGCATAAGGCGACGTAATCAGCTCAATTAACGCTTCGGAATAATCCGTTGTGATTTGCGAATGCGTTAATGCAGATCCTAAGGCGTGAGGATGCGTTGCTTGTGAAATGAGTCCTTGTGCGTTGATACGCAGACTTTCTTTTTCGATGCCTTTAAAGCCGCCGCTGAGTAGATGTGGATGATTTGTTAGCCAATGGGTCATGAAAAGTGAAAAAAGAGAATAGGATGAATTTGGTTATTATACGTTAGAAATCTTGACGGACGGTATTGCGTGACACACTAAACTTTTCCATTTGCGGTGTATCTATTCGTAAAGCAGATAATTCACGTCCCCAAATACAACCTGTATCAATACAATAACAATTATTTTTTGTGTAATACCCTAAAGCCGCCCAATGTCCGAAAATAAGTTGCGTTGGAGCGATTTTACGATTTGGTGCGTCAAACCACGGCATTAAATGCGCGGGTTGTGAGCCTAATTCACCGCTGTATTGAAAATCAAGTTGACCTTTTTTTGTGCAATATCGCATGCGAGTGAATGCACTGATAATAAAACGCAACTGCTCAATGCCTTTTAAGTCTTTAGACCACCTATCGGGCTGATCGCTGTAAAGTTGCGCGAGTGTATCGCGGTAGTTGTCAGCACGAAGTGCCTGTTGCGCAATCGTTGCCAATTTTTGTGTTTTTGTTAAATCCCATTGAGGTGGTATGCCCGCATGCATCATGCCTATGTCATGCTCGTAATGAAAGAGGGGTTGCTTGCGGAGCCAATCGAGTAATTCATCGCAATCAGGCGCGGTGATGATGCATTGTAGCGTGTCTTTTTTCTTAATACGCTCAGGGAAATTTGCGCTCACGAGTAAATGAATATCGTGATTACCCAGTACAGTCACCGCACTTGTCCCTAATTGTTTAACAAAACGGAGTGTTTCGAGTGATTTTTCACCGCGATTGACTAAATCACCTGTAAACCATAATTGATCATTTAAGGGATTAAAATTAATTAAATTAAGCAATGCTTGCAGTTCATCAAAGCACCCTTGCACATCCCCGATTGCATAAATAGCCATAGAGTAGGGTTAATGCAGTGTGCGCGGAATGGAGAGTGTGAAACGCTCAATAGGTGCATCAAAGGTTTGGCCATCGTGGTCGATAAACGTGTAGTAACCTTGCATTGTTCCGACTGAACTTTCAATTAATGCGCTGCTTGTGTAGCGAAAAGTTTCATCAGGTTGTAGGATTGGGGTTTGCCCAACAACGCCGTCTCCATGGACTTCTTGGACTTTGCCATTTGCGGCAGTTAATACCCAATGGCGTTGTAATAATTGCACCACTCTTTTACCCTTATTAGTGATAGTGATAGTATAGGCAAAGATATAGCGATTTTTCTGTACATCAGACTCTTTTTCAATAAAAGAGGCACTGGCGGTAATGTTAATAATTGGACTTTCGTTCATGTAATCGCAAAATACGTTAGGTTAGCTACTATTTTTGCATTTTATCTTAATTTTCTTATAAACGCAGGCAACGATTCTTTATGAAGTATAAAAATTATCTCCTTATGTTGTTACTCGCTTCTTCACCACACCTTCACGCAGAAGAGGGGAAAGATTTATTTTTAGCCGCAATGAATGGCAAAGAAGATCGCCTAATCACACTACTCAATCAAGGTATTGATGTAAATAGTAAAAACGCGAGCGGTCGCACAGCGCTTATGGCAGCTTGTTTTAGCGGCAATATTCACAGTGTTAAAACGTTACTTGCGTATGGCGCAAATGTGAATACCACAGACAACGTGGGTAACGTTGCGCTTATGGATGCGTTAATTTTTGGTGATGTCGATATTATTGATTTGCTCATTAAAGCAGGTGCTGACGTGAATGCCCAAGATGCGCAAAAAGTGCCCATTTTGGAGCGTGCGAAGAAAATTAGCGGTGAAAATGTAATCAAAATGCTCGAAACGGCTGGCGCAAAAGGCGCAGAGCCACCACCACCAGCTGAGCCTACCGCAGAAGAGCTTGCCGCTAAAGCAGCCGCAGAGAAAGCCGAAGCGGAAAAAAACGAGAAGCCTAAGAAAAAACACTAAATTTTTACAGCGAGGGTTAGCCGGTGCGTATGCACTTTGTTGGCGTAGCGACCCCGTTTATGGCTGATATTGCTCAGCTTGCTAAACGTGGTGGACATGATGTGACTGCGTCTGATAGTTACATCCCCCCTAAAATGCGATGCGACTTAGAAATTGCAGGCATTATCACTATGGAGGGATTTTCTACTGATAATATGTCATATCGTCCTGAACTGGTGATTTTAGGGGATGCTATCGCGGCAAGTAACGTTGAAGTGCGTGAAGCAAATAAACGATTATTACCTTGCATCACAGGTGCTCAGTGGCTTGAAGAACATATTGTGCGTGATAGATGGTCGAGAATGCGTCCAGTGCAACCCAGTCCACCATCCGCACCAAAAACCGCCATAAAACACGCGCCCAGACCTTCGTTAGCGCATCCTATTAAACCTAGGCGAATTCGTTAGGAGTCCTTACTTATGCATATCCATATTTTAGGTGTTTGTGGAACATTTATGGCAGGGATTGCCGTTTTAGCGAAGCAATTAGGTCATGACGTAAGTGGCAGTGATGAAAATGTTTATCCGCCAATGAGTGATCAATTAATCGAACAAGGAATTGTACTTAAAAACGGTTACAGTCCCGACAACTTACTACCTAGACCGGATTTAGTCATTATTGGTAATGCGCTGTCGCGTGGAAACAGCGAAGTGGAAGCGGTCTTAAATTTAGGCCTTCCCTATAACAGTGGCGCACAATGGCTAGCAGAAAATGTGCTGCGCGATAAATGGGTGCTAGGCGTTGCAGGTACCCACGGAAAAACGACAACAAGTAGTATGCTGGCGTGGATTTTAGAAAAACAAGGATTTAATCCTAGTTTTTTAATTGGTGGCATTCCGTTAAATTTTGGCATTTCAGCAAAATTAACCGATTCAGACTTCTTTGTAATTGAAGCGGATGAATACGATGCAGCATTTTTTGATAAACGCTCAAAATTTGTACATTATCGCCCCCGTACAACCATTTTAAATAATTTGGAGTACGATCACGCCGATATTTTTCCCGATTTATCCGCTATTCAAAAACAATTTCATCATCTTATTCGCACTGTGCCAAGCGAGGGATTAGTTATCGTTCCTGAAGGTGATATCGCTTTAGATGAAACACTTGCTTTAGGTTGCTGGACACCGGTGATGTATACCAGTATTCACGGTCAAGCCGATTGGAATGCGGATTTATTGTTAACAGATGGCAGTCATTTTTCGGTTTTCTTTGATCATGAGCGTCAGGGTGATGTGAAATGGACATTAACAGGCGATCACAATGTACGTAATGCCTTGAGTGCCATTGCGGCTGCACGTCATGTGGGTATTTTGCCAAGTGATGCGATTGCTGCTTTATCCGAATTTCAAAGTGTTAAACGTCGAATGGAAGTCGTCGCATCAAAAGACCATGTCACGATTTATGACGATTTTGCGCACCATCCAACCGCTATTGCGACCACACTTCATGGTCTGCGTGAGCAAGTGGGCGATGCGCGTATTATTGCTATAGTCGAGCCACGTTCAAATACGATGCGTTTAGGCGTTCATCAACACACTTTAGCGGCGTCACTTCGCGCCGCTGATATTGCGATTATTTATCAACCCGAATCACAAAGTGCACTGACATTGGCTGCGAATACGGTTGTATGTCAAACAATTCCCGATATTGTGGCGCGTTTTCGCAGTGAAAAGGGACAGGGCTGTCATGTGGTATTAATGAGTAATGGCAGTTTTAGTGGTTTACAAGGTCAGTTAATTGATGAATTAAACAGTTAATTTATCCAATCATTTTTTAATCGAGTTAACATTATCAGTATGAATATTGACGATTTATCCACCCAACTTGCGGGTAAAAATCCGCGTGTCATTTTAAAAGCCGCTTTAGAAAAATTTGAACATATCGCCATTTCATTTAGTGGCGCAGAAGATGTGGTCTTAATTGATTTAGCGCTGGCTATTCGAAAAGATATACCCGTTTTTTGTCTTGATACGGGACGTCTGCATCCTGAAACGTATCGATTTATCGAGCAAGTGCGCAAGCATTACGGCATTGATATCGATATTTTAAGTCCAAATAGAGAACTGCTAGATCCATTTGTTAAAGATAAAGGGTTGTTTAGCTTTTATGAAGATGGACATTCTGAATGCTGTGGGATCCGTAAGGTTGAACCGTTGCGTCGTAAACTAGCGACGGTAGATGCGTGGATTACAGGGCAGCGCAAAGATCAAAGTGTGGATACACGCCAAGATATTCCAGAAGTTCAGCAAGACAGCGCATTTTCAACACCATCGCATACGCTAATTAAGTTCAATCCACTGTTGAATTGGTCATCTGCGCAAGTGTGGGATTATATTGAAGCCTATCAAGTGCCTTTCAATCCACTGCATCAACAAGGTTTTGTGAGTATTGGATGTGAGCCCTGTACACGGGCGATTCTGCCTAATCAACATGAGCGCGTTGGGCGTTGGTGGTGGGAAGATAGCACGAAAAAAGAATGCGGATTGCACTCGGGGAATGTAAAGAAGTAAAAAAGTGAATGTGACGCGATGCTTGAAGTTGCGCATCGCGTTTTACGCCCAAGCCTCGCCCAGTGCTTGTGTTTGCTGCAAAATCAATTCAATGGCTGATTCTTGTTTATCGGGTGGGTATTTGTATTTTTTCAAAATACGCTTTACCATCAATCGCAGCGTTGCTCTCACATTTTCGCGTGAATACCAATCAACCGTGATGCTCTGCCTGAGCTTTTGCGTGAGTTCTTGTGCAATTTTTTTCATGGTTTCATCGGTGAGTTCAATTACAGCGGATTCATTCTCCGCTAGCGCATCATAGAAACGAATTTCATCTTCACTCAAGCCTAAATTTTCAGCGCGTCCCGCCGCTTCACGAAATTTTTTCGCCATATCAATCAATTCTTCAATGACCTGCGCTGTTTCAATCGCTCGGTTTTGATAGCGTTTAATCGTATTGACGAGCAAATCAGAGAATTTTTTACCTTGAACAATATTTCCCGAAAATCGCGCTTTGATTTCCCCTTCAAGTAAACGCTCTAACAGTTCTATTGCTAAATTCTTTTCGGGTAAATTGTGTACTTCCGCGAGAAAATCATCATCCAAAATACCGATATTGGGGCGATCAAGTCCGACGGCATGAAAAATATCGACGACGTCTTCTGATACCACCGCCGAATTGATAATTTGACGCATTGCTAAATCGCGTTCTTCGTTGGTGCGTTTTTGCTGAGTCACATCGCGTTTAGTCAAAATAACTTTGATGGCTTGAAAAAAAGCCACTTCCTCGCGCACGGCTTTCGCTTCATCGAGTGTGCAGCAAAGTGTAAACGCTTTACTCATAGCAAGGGCATTATCTGCAAAGCGTTTTTTTCCGTCTTTGAGTCCGAGTACATGATTTGCCGCGCCCGCTAAACGCTTATGACCTGTGGTGAGAAAATCGCTGTAATCAAAGCCATGCAGAAGACCGCGAATGATATCGAGTTTTTCTTCTAATACTGCGTAGGCTTCGGCTGCGTCTACGGTTGGGCGACCACGCCCGTTGCTTGATGTGTAATCTTTTAGGGCGCTGCGCAATTCGTTAGCAATGCCAATGTAATCCACGACAAGGCCGCCTTGTTTGTCTTTAAACACACGATTCACACGCGCAATGGCCTGCATCAAATTATGGCCTTTCATGGGTTTGTCAACGTAGAGCGTATGCACACAAGGCGCATCAAATCCCGTCAGCCACATATCACGCACAATCACTAAACGTAATTCGTCGGCAGGGTCTTTGAAGCGTTTTTCAAGACGCTTTTTCACTTGGCTGCTGTAAATATGCGGGCGCAAAATGGCTTTATCGCTGGCTGATCCTGTCATGACAATTTTAATCATGCCTTTTTCGGGATTGTCGCTGTGCCAGTCTGGACGCAATCGGATAATTTCATTGTAAAGATGAACGCAAATATCACGGCTCATGCCCACAATCATCGCTTTTCCCGTTTGTGCTTTGCCGCGCTCTTCAAAATGCGCGACCAAATCAGCGGCAACACTCGCAATGCGTGGCTCTGCGCCGACGATTTTTTCTAAAGCCGCCCAACGGTTTTTTAGTTTCGCTTGCTGTGCGTCTTCTTCATCTTCTGCAATTTCGTCCACTTCCTCATCAATAAACGGCAATTCATCGGGATTAAGTTTGAGTTTTGCCAATCGAGATTCAAAGTAAATTGCCACTGTCGCGCCATCTTCTTTGGCTTGCTGCATATCGTAAATGTGAACATAGTCACCAAACACCGCGCGGGTATCTCTATCTTCTAACGATACAGGCGTTCCCGTGAATGCCACAAACGTTGCTTGCGGGAGAGCGTCGCGTAAATGCTGCGCGTAGCCGACTTGGTATTTTTCTTCGCCCGCTTTGCCTTTGAGTGTGGCTTCAAATCCGTATTGCGTTCGGTGTGCTTCATCAGCAATCACGACAATATTGCGCCGTTCAGAGAGTATCGGAAACGTATCTTCATCTGCATTGGGCATAAATTTTTGAATCGTGGCAAATACAATGCCGCCCGATGGACGATTTGACAATTTCGCGCGTAAATCTTGGCGCGTCAACGCCTGCACGGGTTGTTCTCGCAGTAAATCTTGGGCGAGTGAGAATACCCCAAACAACTGACCATCAAGATCGTTGCGGTCGGTAATAACGACAATCGTGGGATTTTCCATGGTGACATCTTGCATCACTCGCGCCGCAAAGCACGTCATCGTGATGCTTTTTCCGCTGCCTTGCGTATGCCACACCACGCCGCCTTTATGATTGCCTTCTGGGCTTGATGCCGCGATGACTTGCGCAATAGCCGCTCTCACCGCATGAAATTGATGATAACCCGCAATTTTCTTCACCAATGCGCCGTCATCTTCAAACAGCACAAAAAAGCGTAAATAATCCAAAAATAGGGCAGGGCAAAATAATCCCCGCACTAAGGTTTCGAGTTCGCTAAATTGCCCCAGTGGGTCAAGCGTGACGCCATCAATGGTGCGCCATTGCATAAACCGCTCCGCATTACTCGACAGCGCCCCTAGACGCGCCTGCGTGCCATCTGAAATGACCAGCACTTCGTTATAGTGGAACACATCGGAAATTTGTTCTTTGTAGGTTTGCAGTTGATCGTAGGCTTTCCATATATCTGCGTTTTCATCGGTGGGATTTTTTAATTCTAAAATCACCAGCGGCAACCCATTAATGAACAAAATAATGTCGGGGCGGCGTGTGTGCTGTGCGCCTTTGAGGGTAAATTGATTCACCGCTAACCATTCATTCGCGTGAGGATGGGCAAAGTCCATAAGTTGAACATAATCCCCGCGCGTTTCGCCATCGAGTTGATATTGCACAGGGACGCCACTCACCAGTAAACGGTGAAAGTGGCGATTGGCTGACAACAGTTCGGGCGTTCCAAGATTGACCACTTGTTGAAAAGCGTCTTCTCGCGCCATTGCGGGAATGGTTGGATTTAAGCGACTAATTGCACTGCGCAAGCGTTCAAGTAACAGCACGTCAACGTAATTTCTGCGCTCGGGCGATACACCATCAACGGCAATGTCATAGCCAGAAAGGAGCGTGTAGCCAATTTCAGCAAACCAGCTTAATGTTTCTTGTTCGAGTTGGTCTTCGGTCATTGTTTGCTTCCTAATGATTCGAGTTTTGATACCCAATTATCAAAGCGTGAGCATTTGGAACGAACAGCTTTCAAACCTGCCAAATCTATAATTTCTGAACCATGCAACTTTTTGTCGTAACGTGGGAAAAGTTTTTTTAGTCGATGTGATGGACTGGTTTCAAAACGATCATTAACTTTTTCAGGTGAGCCTGCTTTTTGTACAGCATTTTGCATTTCTTCTCGTTGTTGTGTTCTGCCTTCCAACCATTCTACGGCTGATTCTGGCACGGCAAAAATGAGCGCTTCAAACTCATATTGTTGCACATAAGAAATTAACCGTGAGTTCGAGAATAATTTACCGATTTCGGCTTCTAATTCTTCGACATTGCACCCATGTCGTGCTTTGAATCCGTAAAAATCATAAAACGTGCTAACAAAATCAAAGGCGCCCAGTAAAGGCGGTAATGCCCGTCGAATTTTATCTAAGCTAACATTGCCTTCAATATCGATAGCCGTAACGGAAATTTGATATTTTTCCAAATGAGGTCGCAAGACTTGATGCACAAATTCACGTTCAGTAGCCCCTTCAACGCTAATGCCAAGACGCTTCATTCAGGCGTCCCTCCCATCGCATTCATTTCCCAAATATCGCCTATTTTGTATTCTTCGAGCCAAGCCGTGACTTCTGCTTTTTTTAAGCGGCGAAAGTTTGATGCGTTGTCGATTTGGTCAACGACAACAATATCTTCCCAGCTAAATTGATTTGCTAATGTAACAGATTGAGTTGACGCGATAATTTGAGTTTGCTCGCTGGCAGAGCGCATCATTGCCGCTAGTAATTGCATCGCAAATGGATGTAACCCCAACTCAGGTTCATCAAGCAAAATGATGGTAGGTAGATTGGGTTGTAGTAGCAATGTCGTCAAACATATAAAACGCAGTGTGCCATCAGAAAGCATTGTGGCATCAAAATAATCATCACTGCCTTTATGTTTCCATCGGAGA
>CAJBJW010000194.1 GCA_903953455.1 uncultured Pseudomonadota bacterium
AAAACATTGAACTCGTCGATGCCGTGTTGCCAAATGAGCCAAACATCGGGCGATAATGTACAGGCTGCGGCGTTGGAATGGATGCGTTAGGATCACCCATAGGCGCGGTGGCAATGAAACCGCCTTTAAGCACCATACTCGGTTTTACCGCAAAAAACGCCGGATGCCAAAGCACTAAATCCGCGAGTTTCCCGACTTCAATCGAACCCACTTCATGTGAAATGCCGTGACTAATCGCAGGGTTAATCGTGTATTTGGCAATGTAGCGTTTAATACGAAAATTATCATTACTGGCTGAATCTTCTTTTAAATTGCCGCGCTGCGCTTTCATTTTATGCGCGGTTTGCCATGTACGAATAATGACTTCCCCAACGCGTCCCATTGCTTGCGAATCGGACGATATCATCGAAAATGCGCCCAAATCATGCAAAATATCTTCTGCGGCAATGGTTTCACGACGAATACGCGACTCCGCAAACGCCACATCTTCGGCAATACTCGGATCAAGATGATGACAAACCATGAGCATATCCAAATGCTCATCTACTGTATTGACCGTATAAGGGCGTGTGGGATTGGTAGATGACGGAAGCACATTAGGCTCGCCGCAGGCTTTGATAATATCGGGCGCATGACCACCGCCTGCGCCTTCTGTATGATAGGTGTGAATCGTTCGCCCTTTGAATGCGGCAAACGTATCTTCCACAAATCCCGATTCATTTAACGTATCGGTATGAATTGCCACTTGCACATCAAATTTTTCGGCAATGCTCAAACAACAATCAATCGCTGCGGGCGTGGTTCCCCAATCTTCATGGAGTTTTAAACCCATCGCCCCCGCGCGAACTTGCTCTTCTAAGGCTTCGGGCAAACTGGCATTACCTTTACCAAGTAAACCAAAATTCATCGGAAAACCATCAAGCGATTGCAACATTTGCTCAATATTCCAACGTCCGGGGGTGCAGGTTGTCGCATTCGTTCCTGTTGCGGGACCTGTTCCACCGCCAATCATGGTTGTCACGCCTGACGTCAGTGCTTCTTCAATTTGCTGTGGGCAAATAAAATGAATATGCGCATCAATACCGCCTGCCGTTAGAATTTGACCTTCACCGGCGATAATTTCCGTTCCCGGACCGATGATAATATCCACGCCTTGCTGAACGTCAGGATTCCCCGCTTTGCCAATTGCGGCAATGCGCCCTTGTTTAATGCCTACGTCTGCTTTGATAATGCCCCAATGATCAACAATTAACGCATTTGTAATCACTAAATCCATTGCAACCGTGGAATCAAGTTGACTTTGCCCCATGCCATCACGAATGACTTTACCACCGCCAAATTTCACTTCATCGCCATACACGGTGCGATCCGCTTCCACTTCAAGAAATAAACCACTATCACCTAAACGGACTTTATCACCCGTGGTGGGTCCAAACATATCCGCATAGGCTTGCCGACTCATTCTGCTCATTGCTTACTCTCCAACTCACCCATCACTTCACCGCGAAAACCGTAAACGCGACGCAATCCACCAAAAGCCACTAATTGAATTTCGCGCTGCTGCCCCGGTTCAAAGCGAATCGCCGTTCCCGCAGGAATATCGGGGCGAAAACCGCGTGTCGCTGCGCGATCAAACTGCAATGCAGGATTGGTTTCAAAAAAATGGTAATGTGACCCGACTTGAATGGGACGATCGCCCGTATTGGCAACAAGCACTGAAATGACCTGACTGCCTACATTCAATTGCAATTCACCTTCACAGGGAATAATTTCTCCAGGTATCATACTCAAACCTCATTCAATTGGATTGTGAACGGTGACAAGTTTTGTGCCGTCTGGAAATGTCGCCTCAATTTGCACATCGGGCAGCATTTCACAAACGCCCTCCATCACGTCTTCACGGTAAAGCAGCGTGCGACCGTATTCCATCAACTCAGCCACTGTTTGACCATCACGCGCACCTTCCATAATAGCGGCGCTAATAAATGCCACCGCTTCGGGGTAATTGAGTTTTAAACCGCGTGCTTTTCGACGCTCCGCTAGCAGGGCGGCCGTAAAAAGTAATAATTTATCTTTTTCTCTTGGCGTTAATTGCATAATACTATTTTTCCGTTAAGTTGCCCAAATACGCGGCGTACACATCGTGCGCTCAAGCGCATCCTCGCGCACAATTTTCCAGACCTGTTCAAAAAAACTGCGTAATTTATCACTTCGACTATCGATTGCGCGACAAATCAGCATATCCTCAATTTGCGTCACCCCGCGTCCAGCAGTGTCACCAATTAACTCACGTACAGCCTCTAACGTTTTCAACGACACCGGCGTGGCAAATAAAGTGCCACACGCAGAAAATCCATTCAATCCCCAACGCGCAGAAAAAGCATGAGCATCGAGTTGCAGACGCTCTAAAAACAGTGGACGATGCGCACAATAAATTTGCCAATTCATCTGCGCCATACCGCAATCAAATCCTTCACCCGATGCAGGTCGTCCAAGCGACAAAATTTCCCAACCAATAAAACGCGCCTGCGGAGCTAATTCAATATTCACGGTTGAAACTACATTTGCACCGTCATAAATAATCGTTTCTTGCGGTAGCCACTCGAGCATTGCATGGTTATCAACGGTAATATTCACTTTCTGCGTAGCCTGCTCGCCTGAACTGCGATAAAACTTTCCTGCAGCTGGTGTTGTGATCAATGCGTGCGCGTTTTCCTGCGCATGAATGGAAAAATGCAGCTGATCACCACCGACAATTCCGCCCGGAGGATGTAGCACATACACATGACACACCCCGCCTTCAGGATAAAAGGGACGCTGCACCGTTAAAGGGCCAAATTGCCGACGTTTAACTAAAAGCGTTTTGTTGCCTTGTTTTGCAAACGCTAAATCTAATTGCGCTTTCCAGCCTTTTTCCATTCACTTTTTCTCTGGTTATACCGTTAGATAACGTTTCACCATGTCATCAGACAACGTATCCATCGCACCAATCGCAACGTGACGTCCTCTGTCCATGATACAGAAGCGATCTGCTACTTTACGCGCAAAAGGCAATTTTTGCTCAACAAGCAGCACCGTCACGCCGAGTTCATGGTTTATTTTGGTAATCGCTTCATGTACTTCACCCAAATCATAAGGATTTTTTTTAGGCATAACGATTGGTTTACCTCGCTGACGATTTAACCGAATAATGACTTCGCCAATTTCACTCACAATATTGGGCTGAATACCTTCAGTGGGTTCATCTAAAATCAGTAGACGTGGATTTAAAACCAACGCGCGAGCAATGGCTAATTGTTGTTGCTGACCGCCTGATAAATCCCCACCACGTCGTTTTAACATTTGCTTTAACACGGGAAATACATCAAAAATATGGTCAGGGACTTTTTTAATGCCCATTTTACTCGCCGCACGCAAACCCGTTTTCAGATTTTCTTCAACGGTGAGTAGCGAAAAAATTTCACGCCCTTGTGGCACATAGCCAATGCCGAGTTCTGCGCGTGATTGGGCTTTTGCATTCGTTAAGGATTTGCCGTCCATTTCAATACTTCCGCCGCGAACGGGCACCAGTCCCATAATCGCTTTTAATAACGTCGTTTTTCCTACACCATTGCGCCCCATTAAACATACACAAGACCCTTCGGGGACATCAAGTTGTAAATCCCAAAGCGTATGGCTTTCACCGTAATATTGTTGTAATCCATTTATTTTAAGCATCGTCCTTTACCCTCCTAAATACACTTGAATCACGCGTGGATCATTTTGAACCTCGCTCATCGTTCCCTCAGTTAACACAGCGCCTTCATGAAGAACGGTCACTTTGGTGGCAATAGAGCGAACAAATTCCATATCATGCTCAACCACAATAATGGAGCGCTCACCTTGCAGTGACAAGAGTAATTCTGCCGTACGCTCAACTTCTTGATGCGTCATACCGGCAATGGGTTCATCAACAAGCATCACTTTAGGCTCTTGCATAAGTAGCATACCAATTTCAAGCCACTGTTTTTGGCCGTGTGACAAAATACCTGCACGCTGTTGATAGTTTGCTTTCAAACCAATTGTTTCGATAATATGATGAATCTTGTCACGCTGCTCACCATTTAAACGATGAAATAACGTTGCCCATGCGCCTTTATTAGCTTTAAGCGCCAGTTCTAAATTCTCAAACACACTCAGCGCATCGAATACACTTGGTTTTTGAAATTTGCGGCAAATCCCTGCTTGCGCAATATCAGGCTCATCCATTTCCAGTAAATCAATGGTTTGACCAAAGAATACAGTGCCTGAATCGGGGCGTGTTTTACCCGTAATCACATCCATTAATGTGGTTTTACCCGCGCCATTTGGACCAATCATGCAACGCAATTCACCTGCATCAATCACGAGCGATAAATTATTCAAGGCTTTAAAGCCATCAAAACTGACACTGACATCATCAAGATATAAAATCGGTCCATGACGCGTGTCAACAACGCCTTCATGAAACAGATGATCTGTCATGGGAATTTCATGGTGTACCTGTTGTGGACTCATGCGTGTTGCTCCTGTAATCTGCGACGCAGTAACCCAACAAGTCCATCGGGCAGAAAGACGGTAACCACTACAAACGCCGCGCCTAATGTAAATAACCAAAGCTCCGGCATTAAGCCTGTCAGGACCGTTTTACTGTAATTGACTAGCACCGCGCCAATAATGGCACCGTAAAGTGTATTTCGCCCACCAATCGCCACCCAAACCACAATTTCTAGCGAATTAAGCGGTGAGAATTCACTTGGATTGATAATGCCCACTTGCGGCACATACAAAGCACCTGCAACACCTGCAATCATGGCAGCGAATACAAAAATCCACAATTTAAACATTTCCACGCGATAGCCTAAAAAACGCACGCGGGATTCTTGATCTCGAATCGCTGTCACCACACGTCCTAATTTGGTATTGACGAGCCATCGACAAACTAAAAATGCGCTAATCAATGCGATTCCAGACAACATCAAAAGCATGGAGCGCACCGCTTCCGATTGGATATTAAACCCTAGAATATCTTTAAAATCCGTTAAACCGTTATTCCCACCAAACCCCATTTCATTACGAAAAAATGCGAGCATCAGCGCATAAGTTAACGCCTGTGTAATAATCGACAAATAAACACCTGTCACGCGCGAGCGAAACGCTAAATAGCCAAACACAAACGCTAATACCCCCGGTGCTAACACGACCATCAACATCGCAAAACCAAAATGATCAAAACCAAACCAATACCAAGGCAGCTCTTTCCAATTTAAAAACACCATAAAATCGGGCAAACTTGCATTCCCATAAACGCCACGTGTACCGATTTGACGCATCAAATACATACCCATCGCGTAACCACCCAGCGCAAAAAAAGCACCATGCCCCAGCGCCAAAATGCCGCAATATCCCCAGACTAAATCCAGCGATAAACCAAGCAATGCAAAAGTTAAATATTTACCAAGCACTGAGACGGTATATGCTGAAAAATGTAACACTGAATCAGCAGGAAAAACCCAATTGCACAAAGGGATAACAAACGTCACGGCAGCTAATATGCCAAGGACGGTTATGCACGTTTTATCTCGACCTAATTTTATTAATTCCATGTATCACATCCACTAAATATTTATTATTGTGTCAATATCCAAAAAACCTTACGAGTCCGCTGCTCTGCCCTTTTGAGGGAATAAACCGCGTGGACGCTTTTGGATAAACAAAATGATAAAAATAAGCACTAAAATTTTAGCCAGTACTGCACCGGCAAAAGGCTCTAAGAATTTATTGGCTATACCCAATGAAAAACCCGCCACCAAGGTACCCAGTAAATTACCCACGCCGCCAAACACCACGACCATAAACGAATCGACAATATAGGCTTGACCCAAATTGGGCCCCACATTGGTAATTTGACTCAGCGCAACGCCCGCAACGCCCGCAATGCCAGAGCCTAGCCCAAACGTCATCGCATCGACTTTGTCTGTGGGAATACCCATGGCTTTTGCCATATTACGATTTTGCGCCACAGCACGAACTTCAAGTCCTAGGCGAGTATGTTTGAGAATTTGCAAAAGCATCACAAATACAATTAAACAAAATACCAAAATATAAAAACGGTTCCATGTCAGCGACAGAAAATCATTGATTTGCCATGAACCACTCATCCACTCAGGTGTTGCCACACTGCGATTAAGCGGGGAAAAAATAGAGCGTACACTTTGCTGAAGCACCAAACTCACCCCAAACGTGGCAAGTAGCGTTTCAAGCGGACGACCATAGAGAAATCGAATAATACCGCGTTCGATAATAATGCCCGCCAGACCCGAAATCACAAACGCAGCGGGAATTGAAAGAAAGAGCGATACCCCTAAATGATTAGGCATTAATTGTTGCATCACGTATGTGGTGTATGCGCCAAGCATCATC
>CAJBJW010000195.1 GCA_903953455.1 uncultured Pseudomonadota bacterium
CATCAAGTACTAATTTACTGCCATCCTCAATTTTGTCAACGGAATCGTTAATTAATAATTTTATTTCACCTGCTGCTGTAGCGGCTCGTTGCGCTAAGCTACGTACTTCACTTGCCACCACCGCAAAGCCTCTGCCTTGTTCGCCTGCTCTTGCGGCTTCAACGGCTGCATTTAAGGCTAATATATTGGTTTGGAATGAAATGCTATCAATGACTGAAATAATATCGACGACTTTGCGAGATGACTCGTGAATCTCCTGCATCGTATCAACAACACGTGTAATGACTTTAACGCCTTTTGTTGCAATATCTGACGTGTTTACTACGAACGTATTAGCATAATTTGCATTTTCTGTATTCGCTTGGACGGTTGAATTTAATTCGTGCATACTCGCTGCCGTTTCTTCCAATGCGCCCGCTTGTGAGGTAGTACGATTTGATAAATCATGATTACTGGCCGCAATTTCTTTTGAGCTGGAGCTGAGGCTATCGGTAATGTTTTTAATTAGTTCGACAATTTCGGTTAATTTTTGAACGGTATTATTGGCATTGTTTTTAATATTTTCAAAATCACCCGTGTATTGCGTGGTGATTTTTTTATTTAAATTGCCTTGTGCAAGTGCATTAAATACATCGGCAATATCACCATAACTTTTTTCACATGTTTCGAGGAGTATATTGAGTCCTTCTGCGATATCTTTGAAAAAACCACCCTTAGCGTCTACTCGCACGCGATTTCTAAAATTCCCGCTAATAGCATCTTCGACAATTTTGGAAATTTGATTTTCCATTGCTGATTCGACGGTAATGTTTTTCCACTGTGTCGCCCGACCGACGTAATTATTTTGCTCGTCGTAAACGGAAATGACGGTTAAACGCAGTTTTTTCCCTCCTAAATTAATATACATAATTTTGGGATCTTTACTTTGTTCGCTAAAGGTATTCTGATCTTCTTGCGTTTCTAAGTACGTTGAAATGCGCTGACCAAACATCCCTTCGATTGAAAAATTGGGAATGCGTTTTGATAATTCATCACTCATTTCTGTCCATAACATTTTAGCAGCGACATTCATGTAAACCAATTCACGGCGACTATTTGCAAGTGTCACGGGCATACGTACTTCATCAAGCGCTTGTTTAATTCGAAGCATCTCCCTTGCTGAGCGTTGGTCTTCAGCGGCTTCAAAACCAAATTTAATACCAATCATTTTAATGCCTTGCATAATACTGCCAAGTTCATTTTTAGAGAATTCATTAACGGGAATGTAGTTTCCTTCTGATACTTGCTCAAGCATCTCTGTTGCGCGTTTGATTGGGCGCAAAATACTGAGTAATGTAAACGTTGACCAAATCAGATAGAGCATTGCAGCAACTACACCAATGCTAATAATATAGTTGTGAAACTGCGTCATCACATGCGTTGAAAGTAGTTGGTTTTCACGAATATGCTTATCAATTTGGTTTTGATGAAAATCAACTATTTCATCTATGTTTTGAATAAAGTCGGTATCTACGTTTTTCACTAGGTTATCGACAACGAAAATACTATGAATATTGTCAGTTTGATATAGATTGAGTGCGGCGTGATATTTCACCATTAAATCATGATGATTTTTCAGTGCATTATCAGTTAAATCTAAAATTTCTTTTTCAGGCATGTCACGCATCAAATTGGTAAGCGCGATTAAGTTGTCTGTGATTTTTTTTCCTCTTTCGTCAAATGCGTTAACGGATTTGACAAACATGGCAGGATCTTGTCCACGCAATAAGGCATTTTTGAATTCTTGGATTTGGTCTTCATATTCAACCTCAATAGTTCTTGATATATTGACTCCTTTGGCATGTATTTCAACATTTTCCATGTTTTCTTGTGAAAACGTTTGAAGGTTTTTAAGAACAACATTACTATAAATAGCAATGGTTGCGAAAAGAATCAACGAAGTGATAACTAATGTATGTAATTTGGTTTTGATTGAAGCATGATTGAATTGTCTAACGAAGAATTGAGTGAAACCGGGATGGATGACTTCCCCACCATCCAGTTTAATGCGACTTTTGCCACTTTGAATTTTTTGATACAAAGCAGTCGCTTGTGAAATTTCTTCTGTAGAGGCTTTTGTGCGAACTGATAAATAACCAATAATTTGGCTATTTTCAAAAACCGGCATAATATTCGCTCGGACCCAATAGAAGCCGCCATGTTTTATGCTATTTTTAATCACGCCCGTCCAAGAGCGTCCCGATTGAAGCGTTTTCCATAAATCAGCAAAGACATCTTTAGGCATATCAGGGTGGCGTAAAATGCTGTGGGGAGCATTAATCAACTCACTTTTTGTATGGCCGCCTATGCGAACTAAATCATCATTCGCATAGGTGATGATGCCTTTTAAATCTGTTTTAGAAACGATCAAATCCGTATCGGTAAGGACATATTCTTGATTCGTAAGCATGTTAATTCACAGTTAAGGGTTAAAATTTATAAAATTGCAATTCGTTGACATAAATAAATTCTAATTCGTGTTCACTTTAACACGCTATAAATTTAATATGACCATTATAATAGGCTTTATGTTCTGTTATCGGTAGCGCAGCATTTTTTTGTAATCAACATCGCACAATCTACAGCAAAGGAAAACAGTGTTTATGAATCACATGCAACGCCCAGTAGTCGTTTCATTTTCAGGGCATGATCCCAGTGGTGGCGCAGGTATTCAAGCAGACATTGAAACCATAACGAGTCATCAGTGTCATGCGGCAAGTATTATTACGTGTTTAACTACGCAGAATACTTTAAATATAGCAAAAATTATGCCGCAAAAGCATGAGGATATTATTCATCAAGCTGACATATTGCTGCGTGATATGCCGGTGCATGCATTTAAAATTGGTTTAATTGGTCACGATGACGTAGCACACGCTATTTATGACGTAATTCAAAAATATCCTCTTATTCCCGTAGTTTTAGATCCTATTCTTGCTGCAGGGGGGGGTAAAGATTTAGCAGATACGGCCTTAATGGATACGATTCGAACACTTTTGTTACCATTAACAACGATATTAACGCCAAATTTTAAGGAGGCTAAGCGTTTAACGCAACTAGATGATGTTAATGAGTGTGGTGCGCGTTTGCTTGATTTAGGAGCTGAATACGTTTTGGTGACAGGTGGCGATGAAAAAACAGAAAGTGTGGTGAATCAATTATTCAGTGAAAACCATCATGAAAGTTATACATGGTCAAGATTGCCGTTGCATTATCATGGGTCAGGTTGTACCTTAGCGTCAAGTATCGCGTCCTTATTAGCGCTTGGTGTGTCGCCAGTTCAGGCAATCAATGATGCGCAAGAATATACATGGCATAGTTTGCAAAGTGCTTATCAAACAGGGGGTGGCCAAGTGAATCCTAATCGATTATTTTGGAGGTAAATGGCCATGCTTCCCATGCCTAAAAATGGACTTTACGCCATCACACACACAGAAAATCAATCTATTGACGCCATTTTGGCGCAAACGCATGCTGTTTTGCGTGGTGGTGCAAAGATTGTGCAATACCGAGATAAAAAGCCAATTGATGCATTAATGCTTGCCAAAGAATTGGTGCAACTTTGTCATCGATTCCAGGTTCCTTTGATAATTAACGATAATGTAGAGTTGGCATTAGCTGCGGGTGCGGATGGTGTTCATTTGGGTGAAAGCGATGACAGTATTCAGCAGGCCCGAGTCCAATTAGGCGGTAACGCGATTATTGGGATGTCTTGTTATAATAATACAGAGCGTGCTGTCTATGCGCAAAGACAAGGAGCAAATTATGTGGCTTTTGGCAGGTTTTTTGCTTCTAGTACTAAGCCATTAGCAGCACCAGCGCAATTAGAAACGTTGACGAAGGCAAAAAAGATCATAGGTATTCCGGTTGTGGCTATTGGAGGTATTTTGCCTGAAAACGGGCGCGATTTAATTCATGCTGGAGCAGATATATTGGCGGTTATTGGTGGTTTGATAACAAAGGAACCTGAATTGTCCGCTCGTGTTTACGATAATTTATTTGCATTGAAGTTACATTAATTTGTCGGAAGTTGGCACATTATGTTGGTTCGAACGTTTTTAATTTTACTTATTTTTGGATTTTTTATGACAGAAAAAAATGCTAATGCACTACAAAGCATTCAAATTCCAGCAACGTCAACACACAAGTATTCGGTTATATGGCTGCATGGATTAGGCGCGGATGGTCATGATTTCGAAGGGATTGTGCCAGAGCTCAATTTAATTGATTCTTCGAGTATTCGCTTTATTTTTCCTCATGCTCCCGTGCAAGCAATTACAGTGAATCGCGGCATGGAAATGCGGGCATGGTATGATATTTTAAGTATGGATGAACTGCAGCGAGAAGTAGATGTGGCAGGTATTGAGCGTTCTACTCTTTTAGTCAATCAATTAATTCAAAAAGAAATTGATCGAGGCATTCCTTCTAGCAATATTCTCCTTGTCGGTTTTTCTCAAGGAGGCGTTTTAGCGTTGCATGCTGGTTTACGTTATCCTGAGCAGCTTGCAGGAATTATTGCTTTATCTGCGTATCTGCCAACACTTGACAGTTTAAAAACACAACGCGCACCAGCTAATAACAATACACCTATTTTCATGTCTCATGGCATTATTGATTCAGTAGTTGCGGTTGAAACAGGAAAAGCGGCATTTGATGGCTTAAAAGAGTTAGGTTATCACATTGAATGGCATGATTATGTTATGGAACATAGTGTCTGTGTGGAAGAAATTGAGCAAATTGCGCAGTTTATTAATTCGGTTTTTAAATGATTCAATCGGTCAGTTTATTTGCTGTTAAAGACTTAACGGTTAAGTTTAATGATGTTAGTGTGGTTGATGGCATTAGCTTTGATATTCACGCTGGGGAAACATTTGCCCTCGTAGGTGAGTCTGGTTCTGGTAAATCGATGACGGCACTCGCTGCGCTCAATATTTTGCCATATAACGCCGTGGTAGATAGCGCGGTTATGATTTTGCAGAACGATAATTTAGCGCATTTTACAGAGCAAGAATGGTGCAAAGTGCGTGGACGACGGATTGCAATTATTTTTCAAGACCCTATTGCCTCGCTGAATCCAGTGATGAAAATAGGTGCGCAGATTGCTGAAGTAATGAAGTTGCATTTTGATTTACCTAAACAAGCGATAAAGCACCGTGTAGTTGAGCTACTTGAACAAGTAGAATTACCAAATGCTTCAAAACGTCTGAATGATTATCCTCATCAGCTTTCTGGAGGTCAGCGCCAGCGCGTCATGATTGCGATGGCGCTTGCTGGGCAGCCAGATTTGCTAATTGCAGATGAACCTACAACGGCTTTAGATGTGACGATTCAAGCGCAAATTTTAGATTTGCTTAAATCCATTCAAAAAAAAACTGGCATGGCGCTTTGGCTCATTAGTCATGATTTAGCGCTTGTCGCCAGTATTGCACAGCGCGTAGCGGTTATGCAAAAAGGAAAAATTGTCGAAGTAGGGCAAGCGCAAGCTATTTTCGATAACCCTAAGCATCCCTATACCCAAAAATTAATTGCCGCGCTGCCATCGATGCAAAGTTGTGAGTCGAGAGCAATGAAGCCGGATGCAAAATCGTTTCTTGAGGTACGACATTTTTCGTGTTTTTATCCTATTCGCAAAGGTATTTTTAAGCGTGTAGTGGATTACGTTCGCGCGGTAGATGATGTGAGCTTTACTTTGCAGCGTGGAAAAACATTGGCGTTGGTTGGTGAGTCTGGTTGTGGTAAAACCACATTAGGTAAAGCACTGCTCCATTTAATTCCATTTAATAGTGGTGAGGTATTTTTAGATGGCATTGCTTTTCACAATTTGTCGAATGAGTCACTGCGTCAAGAACGTGCTGCTATGCAAATTATTTTTCAAGATCCTTTTTCATCAATGAATCCGCGTTTACTCGTTGGCGACATTATTGCTGAAGGTCTAAGCGCGTTGCGGCCTGAAATGGCAATAAGTGAGCGTGAGGAACGTGTTCGCAAATTATTGCAGCGCGTCGAATTACCTGAAGAAGCGATGTATCGTTATCCGCATGAATTTTCTGGCGGTCAACGTCAGCGCATATGTATTGCTCGAGCGCTTGCTGTTGAACCTAAAGTCATTATTTGTGATGAGCCAACAAGTGCTTTAGATGTGTCTGTGCAATCGCAAATTATTCAATTGCTTAAAACACTTCAAGAAGAGCAGGGCATGAGTTATTTATTTATTACTCATGATTTGGCGGTGGTGTCTGAAATTGCAGATGAGGTGGCAGTGATGTATCGAGGAAAGATTGTCGAGCAAGGCGCGGTTGCGCAGATACTCACGCAACCTCAACATGCTTATACGCAGAAATTAATTTCGGCTATTCCTTGCGCAGTAAATTAAGCACTAATGCGGCTAATGGCTGTTTTTGCTAAAGGCGATAAGCCTTCGCCATCATGTTGGGTGATATGTGCAATTATTGCTTTGCGCATTCGTAAGTCCCAAGATTTAACTATATGATTTCTCATACCTTCAGCGGCCACTTCTTTGTCTGGATCAGCGTTGAAAAAATTGCTGATATCATTGGCCATTTTTACTAATGTATTAATATTTGAACTCATAATTCTCTACTCTGTAAATCGTTGTGGATGACTATAAATAACGCAAGAAGACTCTCGCGCAAATCCGATTAATGTTAATCCGGATTCTTGTGCTAAACGAATGGCTAACGCTGTAGGTGCTGAAATTGCCACTAAAATGGATACGCCAACGGCTGTCGCCTTTTGCACCATTTCATAACTCGCACGACTGGTTGTCACCATAAATCCGCAAGTAAAATCAGTGTTACGTTTAAGCAAGGCACCAATTAGCTTATCAAGTGCATTGTGTCTTCCTACGTCTTCGCGCAATTCAACCATTCCCTCTTCTGGATTTACCCATGCAACTGCATGGATTGCGCCTGTTAATTGATTGAGTTTTTGTTGTATTGGCAAAGCATATAGTGCACTTGTGAGTTGCGATGCGGTAATTGTTAAATCACTTTTGACCGACCTCGACGGTTTGATTGCTTGTTTTAGCGTCGTTGCACCACACAAGCCACACCCAGTTCGCCCTGTTAAATTACGTCCTTTACTGGCTAACCCTTGAAACCGCTCATCGGGTATTTTTAGCTGAACTTCAACGCCATTAGCGCGTTGATATACTTTTGCCGATTGTAATTCTGATGCATGCGCAATAATGCCCTCTGTTAAACTAAAACCTAGAGCAAAATCGTCCAGATTTGTTGGTGTTGCAAGCATCACTACATGTGAAACCCCGTTGTACATTAAAACAACGGGAACTTCTTCAGCAACAAAGTCATCAACGTGTGAATTAACACCATTTTGCCATCGGTCTACAGAAATAGATTGATAACTTGACCAGCCTAATTCTAAAACCGATGACAATAAGGCATCATTAGCCATGTGATGCTTGTGCTAGTAAATCAAGTTGATTATCACTAAAGGCGCGATAACCTTCTTGCCATTCTGATGTTTGACTTACTTTTGTAACTTGAACCGCCGTGACTTTATATTCAGGGCAATTTGTCGCCCAATCTGAATTGTCAGTCGTAATCACGTTCGCGCCAGATTCGGGAAAATGGAACGTGGTAAAAACTACACCAGGCTGCACGCGGTCTGTTACCAAAGCGTGTAACACGGTTTCACCAGCACGACTTTTAATGCCAACCCAATCGCCGTCTTTAATACCGCGATCTTCGGCATCGTGTGAATGAATTTCCAAACGGTCTTCTAAGTGCCAAGCGTTATTTTCAGTACGGCGAGTTTGTGCACCCACATTGTATTGCGACAAAATGCGTCCTGTCGTCAAAATCAACGGGAATTTACCGTTGACGCGCTCTTGTGTTGCCACAAATTCTGTCAGCATAAACAAGCCTTTGCCGTTATTACGCATAAATTCTTCCGTGTGCATAATCGGTGTGCCTTCGGATTCTTCGTCATAACATGGCCATTGAATACTACCCAAATTGTCAATCTTTTCATAACTTACGCCGTTAAACGTAGGTGTAAGACTGGCGATTTCATCCATGATTTCAGAAGGATGCGTGTAATTCATGGGATAACCTAACGCATTTGACAACATTTGCGTGATTTCCCAATCGGCATAACCCGCTAGTGGGCGCATTACTTTTCGCACAGGAGAAATTCGACGTTCTGCGTTGGTGAAGGTGCCATCTTTTTCTAAAAACGACGCACCTGGTAAGAAAACATGTGCGAATTTTGCAGTTTCGTTTAAGAAAATATCTTGCACAATCACGCATTCCATCGCACGCAATGCCGCGTGAACGTGCTTAATATCAGGATCAGACTGAGCAATATCCTCGCCTTCGCAATACAAACCCATGAAGCTGTTATCAAGCGCAGCATCAAACATATTTGGAATTCGCAAACCAGGTTCATTGCTCAAATTCGTTTGCCACGCATTTTCAAACATAGAATGTGTGTCAGCGTCGGAAACATGGCGATAACCTGGGAATTCATGTGGGAAAGAACCCATGTCGCACGAACCTTGCACGTTATTTTGACCACGCAATGGATTCACACCCACGCCGTCACGTCCTAAATTTCCCGTCGCCATCGCTAAATTTGCAATGGTAATAACAGTCGTTGAACCTTGGCTGTGTTCCGTTACGCCTAAACCGTAATAAATCGCGCCATTTTCTGCCGTGGCATACAAACGTGCAGCCGCTCTCATTTCTGCAGCCGGAACGCCCGTAATGGATTCAGTTGCCTCAGGTGAATGACGTTCATCAGCAATAAACGTGAGCCATTTGTTAAATGAAGCCACGTCGCAACGCGCATTTACAAATTCTTCATCCACCAAATTTTCGCTAACAATAACGTGAGCCAATGCGTTAACCAACGCGACGTTGGTACTCGGACGCAATTTTAAATGGTAACTCGCTTCAACGTGCGGCATTTTCACAATATCGATTTCACGCGGATCGACAACAATCAATTTCGCACCTTGACGCAAACGTTTTTTCATTTGCGAACCAAAAACGGGATGCCCGTCTGTGACATTTGCGCCGATAATCAAAATCACATCAGATTTCATCACCGAATCAAAATCTTGTGTGCCAGACGATTCGCCAAACGTTTGTTTTAAACCGTAACCCGTTGGCGAATGGCAAACACGCGCACAGGTATCAACATTATTATTACCAAAACCGGCTCGAATGAGTTTTTGCATAATATAAACTTCTTCGTTGGTGCAACGTGAAGAAGTGATGCCACCGATAGAATCTTTGCCGTATTTCGCTTGAATGCGTTTCATTTCTGACGCGGCGTAACTAATCGCTTCTTCCCATGAAACTTCTTTCCAAGCGTCTTCAATGCTGGCGCGAATCATCGGTTTAGTGATGCGGTCTTTATGAGTTGCGTAACCAAACGCAAAACGTCCTTTTACGCACGAATGTCCATGATTGGCTTTGCCGTCTTTATTTGGCACCATGCGAATAACTTGTTCGCCTTTCATTTCAGCACGGAATGAACAGCCCACCCCGCAATACGCACATGTTGTAACAATTGCGTGTTCAGGCAAACCGTTTTCAATCACCGATGTTTCCATCAGTGTCGCTGTCGGGCAGGCTTGAACGCACGCACCACATGAAACGCATTCGGATTCCATAAAAGATTCATTTTGTCCTGCAGAAACTTTTGAATCAAAACCGCGTCCATCAATAGTTAATGCGAATGTACCTTGCGTTTCTTCACACGCACGAACGCAACGTGAACAAACAATACATTTACTAGGATCAAAAGTAAAATAGGGGTTAGTGGTGTCTTTTGTTGCATTCAAATGTGTTGCAACGGGTCTGTAGCGCACTTCACGAAGACCCACAGCGCCAGCCATATCTTGCAGTTCACAATCACCGTTAGCCGAGCACGTTAAGCAATCAAGCGGGTGATCTGAAATATAAAGTTCCATAACGCCGCGACGTACATCAGCTAATTTTTGATTTTGAGTGACGACTTTCATGCCTTCCCAAATCGGGGTGGTACATGATGCAGGTAAACCGCGTCCACCTTCTACTTGTACGACGCAAAGGCGACATGAACCAAAAGGCTCAACACTATCCGTGGCACATAATTTTGGAATCTCAATGCCAATGCTTGATGCAGCTCGCATGACAGAGGTACCTGCAGGCGCCGTAACTTTGAAACCATCAATTTCTAAAGTGACCATGTCAGTAGATGTACTGATTGGCGTGCCGTAATCTTTTTGTTTATCAATGCTCATTTTTATGTGTCCTTATTATTATTTAAGCTGTGTGATGCTCAGCGCTAATACCAAAATCTTCAGGGAAATGATTTAATGCACTCAATACAGGATAGGGAGTCATGCCACCTAATGCACACAAAGAACCGTTGAGCATTGTGTCGCATAATGAACGAAGAAGAGGGATGTTTTTATCTAAATCGCGTTTATTTACAATGTCTGTCATGACTTCATGACCTCGTGTGGCTCCAATACGGCAAGGTGTACATTTACCACATGATTCTTCCGCACAGAATTCCATGCTGTATTTAGCCATTTCAGCCATATCAACACTGTCATCAAATGCCACAATGCCGCCGTGACCTAAAACAGCCCAAATTTCCGTAAAGGCTTCGTAATCAACTGGTGTATCAAATTGTGACTCAGGTAAATAGGCGCCTAAAGGTCCACCTACTTGAACAGAGCGAATAGGTCTTCCAGTTGCGCTTCCACCGCCAAAGTCATAAAGTATTTCACGTAATGTGACGCCAAAAGCCAATTCGACTAAACCGGGATGTTTCAAATTGCCTGCTAACTGTAATGGGAGTGTGCCTCGTGAGCGCCCCATACCAAAGTCACGATAAAATTCACCTCCCTTATCTAAAATAATGGGCACAGAGGCAAGTGAAATAACATTATTCACAACAGTTGGTTTACCAAATAAACCGCTAATCGCTGGTAAGGGGGGTTTGAAGCGAACAAGACCACGTTTACCTTCTAAACTTTCCATTAACGACGTTTCTTCACCGCAAACATAAGCCCCTGCACCTAGACGTACTTCTAAGTGAAATGCACGTCCGCTGCCTTGAATGTCGTCACCTAAGTAACCCGCTGCTTGAGCGTTTGCAATAGCGGTATTTAAAATCTCATAAGCATGGGGGTATTCAATACGCAAATAGATATAACCTTGCGTCGCACCTACTGCTAAACCTGCAATTGTCATGCCTTCAATTAAAACGAGCGGATCACCTTCCATAATCATACGATCAGAGAATGTGCCTGAGTCGCCTTCATCTGCATTACAGATAATATATTTTTGATCTGAAACCGTGTTTAAAACGGTATTCCACTTGATGCCTGTTGGAAATGCAGCACCACCGCGACCACGCAAACCTGAGTCACTCACGTGTTTGACGACGTCCGCTTGACTCAATGCAAGGGTGTTTTTTAAACCACGATAGCCATCATGTGCAATGTAATCTTCCACGCTAACAGGATCAGTAATGCCTACTCGAGCAAAGGTTAAACGTTGTTGTTTTTTGAAATAGGGGAGTTCTTCAGTCATGCCTAAAGAAAGTGCGTGTGACCCACCATGCAAAAAATCAGCATCAAACAAACTTGCAACATCGCCGGTTTTGACTGCGCCAAAAGCAATACGGCCTTTTTCAGTTGCCACTTCCACCATTGGCTCAAGCCAATACATACCGCGCGAACCATTACGGACTAAATTAATTTCAATACCACGTTTTTGCGCTTCATTCGTGATTGCGTTAGCAACGCGATTTGCACCCAACGAGACTGCGCTTGAATCGCAAGGGACATAAATAGTAATACTCATAAAGATGCTCCTAATTCGGCAATAATTTCATCAAATCCTTGGGGTGATACACAACCATGAATGTCCTGATCGATTTGAATAGCAGGTGAACATGCACAATTGCCTAAGCAGTAAACGGGTTCAAGTGAAAAATTTCCATCGCCCGTTGTTTCATGATAATCAACGCCTAATTTTTCTTTTATGTAGGTTTCTAACGGGCCACCATTCATCGCTAAACAGGACTCTGCACGGCAGACACGAACAGTGTGCTTGCCGGCTGGAGTATCGCGGAAGTAGTGGTAGAAGCTAATCACGCCATGCACTTCTGCTCGTGAAAGATTAAGCGCATCCGCTATAGATGGAATGCTTTCTGGGGGAATATAACTTAACGCATTTTGCACGGCATGCAAAATGGGAAGTAATGCACCTTTTTTATCTTTTAATTCAGTTAAAATGGCTTGAATTGTTGCTTGATTTGATTCTGTCATGTCCACTCGCTGTTAGGCGTCCATATATGGGATAAATGCCGCCTATTGAATAGTCGGCCATCATTAAAATTTTCGTCCTTTAGAATAGCATAATTATTAGTCTATAAAAATACTATATGTGACATGGATTTGTGATTTTAATGGTGGTTGCAGGAATTATGAATCAGAATTTAGGAATTTTAGAAAGACCTATTCTGTGTGTAATTTTAAAGCGGTATTGTTAGGCGAGATAATTTGAGGGATTTAAGCGGTGAAGATTGATTCACCGCTTAAAAGTAACGTCGTTAATTCCACTTCATGACAGGTACAGTTGAGATGGAGTTTTTTGGCGAGCCATCAATGAGTTTATCGCTGTAAACAAGGTAAATAAGGACATTGCGTTTCTTATCGAAAAAACGAACAACTTGCAACGTTTTGAAAATAAGAGAGCGACTTTCTTTAAAAACGATATCGCCATTTTTTAAGTCGGCAATTTTACTCAAGTCAATAGGTCCCATTTGACGGCAAGCTATTGAAGCTTCAGAAGGGTCTTCGGCCAAACCGACGGCTCCTTTAAGGCCACCTGTTTTAGCTTTAGAAACGTGGCAGGTAACTCCAGGCACTTCAGGGTCATCAAAAGCTTCAATAACAATTTTGCTATTGGGGCTAAGGAGTTTAAAAACGGTAGTGACTTCACCAATTTCTTCACCATAAGCTGTCGCATTGAGTCCAGCAAAAATAAATAGTAATAACGCGGTGATATTTTTCATTTTAGCTGACCGTTATAAGTACGGGGTGATTTGTGTAAACAAATCATTGATAGTGCGTCCGCTCCCATTTTCACCAATGGCATGCATCTTCCATTCGCCATTGTGGCGATACACTTTTGCCATAATTTGCGCAGTATGCGAACCTTGAGAGGTGAGGGTGTAGCGTGCTACTTCGCTTTGATTTTCACCATTGAGTAAACGGCAGTAAGCATTAGCTACCGCGTCAAACGTTTGACCAGTAAATGAATTGACAGTAAAAACCAATGCGGTGACACTTTCAGGAACGCGCGTTAAATCGACAATGATTTGTTCATCATCACCATCACCTGCGCCAGTTCGGTTATCGCCGGTGTGAAGTATACTGCCGTCTTTGCTTTTGAGTTGACCAAAATACACCGCATCAATAGGTTTTTCACCAGCAAACAAGATGCATGATGCATCTAAATCAATATCAACTTCACTAGAGCCACCCCCAAACAAGCCGCCTAAAAGGCCACCTTTATTTTCATTTTGCTTTGCATCCCAACCTAAACCCATGACAACTTTTGTTAACGTAGTGCCTGATTCTTTAGCAAGTGAAATCTTTTGCCCTTTTTCGAGATTAATAGCCATTTTTTTTCCTAGACGTTAACGCCAAAAGAAGTTGCAAGGGGTGCAAGACCGCCAGCAAAACCTTGTCCCACTGCACGGAATTTCCAATCACCGCCGTTGCGATAAAGTTCACCGAAAACCATGGCAGTTTCTACTGACGCATCTTCACTTAAGTCATAGCGCGCAAGTTCCGCACCGCCTTCTTCATTAATAACGCGAATGTAGGCATTGCGCACTTGTCCAAAGTTTTGTTTGCGTATTTCGCCTTCGTGAATAGTCACGCAAAATACTACTTTATCTAACTCAGCAGGAATTTTTGAAAGTTCAACTTTGATGGTTTCATCATCACCATCACCCGCACCGGTCGTATTGTCACCAGTATGTTGAACCGCCCCATCAGCCACTATTTTATTATTGTAAAAACAAAAATCGCTGTCGCTACGTACTTTGCCATCTGCTTTCACAAGGAAAGCGTTACTATCTAAATCGAAGCCTGCGCCATCGGTTGCGCGTGCGTCCCACCCAAGACCAACGATCAATTTATTGAGGTTGGGGGTTTCTTTACTTAAATTAACATTACCGCCTTTACTTAATGAAATTGCCATGGTGTACGCTCCAAAATTGCTGTTGTTTTATTGTTGTTTTAAATGATAAATGTGCGTTTGCACACCAAACATTATGTGGACGGTAATGTTAAAAAACAAGGTCAAGATAAAAATTGATGGCGATATTTTAAGGTAATATCAATGTAGTTTAGCGTGAAAAATTCTGCTAAACTTCACGCTGAAGTATTCTAAAAAATAAAAATAATGGAAGAACAACGAAGCGTGGTTTGAAAACTAAACCGCGCTTTTTTTCGCTGTATTGATTGAGCTAACATACTGAGTAACGATGTCTGAGAGTTATTTACTTGAGCGTGATCCTGTGCTTGATGGTCTAAAAACGCCCCCTAATTCTATTCATGCAGAACAATCTGTTTTAGGATCACTAATCATTGATAATAGTGCTTGGGACGCGGTGGCGGACAAACTTTCTGAGGGCGATTTTTATTTACGTTCACATAAGTTAATTTTTCGCGCTATTTCGCAATTAGCCGAGCAACTAATCCCATTTGATATTATTACTTTATCTGAATCTTTAAAGTCATTAGGTGACTTGGAATCTGTGGGTGGTTTGTCTTATCTGATTGTTTTATCTAAGGACACGCCTTGCGCGACGAATGTTGAAGCCTATGCGGATATTGTGCGCGATAAATCCATTTTGCGTCAGCTAATTCATGCCGGAACCACCATTGCGAGCTCCGTCTATCAAACCGAAGGGCGAACAACGGAGGAATTACTCGAAATTGCAGAGCAGCAAGTTTTTAAGATTGCTGAGCAAAATCATAAAGCGAGTGATACTGGATTTGTCGGGATTCGCGCATTAGCAAAGAAAACAATTGAAAAAATTGAGTTACTTTCTGAAAGTAAAGGGACTATTACAGGAGCATCAACTGGGTTTGATGATTTAGATGCGTTGACGTCAGGTCTTCAGCCTGCGGATTTAATTATTGTTGCAGGTCGTCCTTCGATGGGTAAAACGACGGTGGCCATGAATATTGCCGAAAATTTTGCAATTAAAGGTCAAAAGCCTGTAGCAGTTTTCAGTTTAGAGATGCCAGGTGATGCCATTGTTATGCGGATGATGTCGTCACTGGGTGGCATTGAACAGCAGCGCGTGCGCTCAGGTGACTTAGACGATAATGATTGGCCACGACTCACCATGGCGCTGACGATGCTGAATAGCACAAAAATTTTTATTGATGACAGTGCGGCACTTTCACCAAGTGAAATTCGCGCGAGAGCAAGACGTCTTGCGCGTGAACATGGTCAATTAGGGCTTGTGGTGGTAGATTATTTACAATTGATGCAGTCGCCCACCAGTGGTGAGAGTCGTGTACAGCAAATTTCAGATATTTCACGCGGCTTAAAAGCATTAGCGAAAGAATTAAATGTACCTGTGATTGCACTTTCACAGCTAAATCGTAATTTAGAACAACGTCCAAATAAACGTCCAGTGATGTCTGATTTACGTGATTCAGGGGCGATTGAGCAGGATGCGGATTTGATTTTATTTATTTATCGTGATGAAGTTTATAATGAAAATAGTCCCGAAAAAGGTACTGCAGAATTAATTATTGGAAAACAGCGAAATGGACCTTTAGGAACGGTGCGTTTAATGTTCCAAGGACAATATTCACGATTCCAAAATTGCGCAAATCCAAGTCATTACAGTTCCTATAGTGACGAATAGTGTTAACCCTTTTATTTTTTAAACAACGAGTTAAGTAAAATGACATTACCCATTTATGATTATGCCGCGTTAAGCGATGAAGAATGTGATGAACGTATTGTGGCTGCTAAAGCAAAATTAGGTGAGCGTTGTGTCATTTTAGGCCATCATTATCAACGCAATGAAGTATTTAAGCATGCCGATTTTTCTGGGGATTCACTTAAACTCTCCAAAGATGCCGCGCAATCAACTGCAGAATTTATTGTGTTTTGTGGTGTGCATTTTATGGCTGAAGTGGCGGACATTCTGTCTCGTCCCGAGCAAATCGCCATTCTGCCAGATTTAGCGGCAGGTTGTTCCATGGCAGATATGGCCAATTTGATGAAGGTGAATCAATGTTGGAGTGAACTTGCGCAAGTGCTTGATGTTGAAAATGAAGTAACGCCAGTGACTTACATTAATTCCGCTGCAGATTTAAAAGCATTTTGTGGTGAACATGGTGGGATTGTTTGTACTTCATCAAATGCGCAAAAGATTTTGGAGTGGAGTTTTGATCGCCGTGAGAAAGTGCTATTTTTCCCCGATCAACATTTAGGGCGCAATACTGCGTTTCGCATGGGTATGCCTTTAGAGGATATGGTTGTCTGGGATTTCACAAAACCGATGGGCGGACTCACCGCAGAGCAAATCAAAAAAGCCAAATTGATTTTATGGGACGGTTTTTGCTCAGTGCATCAAATGTTCAAGCCGCAGCACATTGATGATTTTCTTGTGCAATTTCCTGAAACCAAAATTATCGCGCACCCTGAAGCGTGTTTTGAAGTTTGTCAAAAAGCGGATTATGTTGGCTCAACCGAGTTTATTTTAAAAACGGTTCGTGCCTCAGAGTCGGGTAGTCGATGGTTGGTGGCAACCGAACTCAATTTGGTTAATCGTCTAAATGAAGAAAGCCAAGCCGAAGGGAAGAATGTTCATTTTATGTCACCTATGCTTTGCATGTGTTCCACCATGTTTAGAACCGATCCACAGCATTTAGCGTGGGTACTGGAGAACTTAGTTGAAGGTCATGTGGTGAATCAAATTTCTGTGTCAGAAAAAGACGCTAAACTCGCTAAAGAAGCGCTAAATGCGATGCTTGAACTCGTATAAGAGATATAGTTTATAAACAAAAAGCCGCGCATCGACTTTTTTTGATGAGCGGCTTTTTTATGTTTTGTTAAACATTTTAAGAGGTTCTCTTGCAAATGCCAATTTGAGTAAGACGATAACGGGTTTGATTATCAATTTAATGCGATTTTAACTGCATCTTGCAGTTGTTGGTATGCAAAAGGTTTGTGTAAAAGGCCTTTCAATCCATGAATTTCATTGGAATTCACATTAAGAGTGCGTCGACCACCCGACATGGCAATTATTGCCTGATCAGGATTCGATATAAGTATGTCTGCTATCAATTCAATGCCATTTTTGTTTGGCATAACAATGTCCGTGATGATTAAATCGGGTTTGATTTGATGAAAAGATTGAACGCCTTCTATACCGTCTTGAGCAGTAAAAACTTCATGACCATCTCTTATCAATAATTTACGGATTAAATTACTCATTTGTTTGTCATCATCAATCACTAATATTTTTACCATATATTGTTGCCTTTAATGGAATTAAACATTTTACCGTTTTATTTGAGCGAGTATTTTCAATAATAATCTGTTTATATATTCGTGCGTAAAGCAAATTAGTATCGATAAACATGGCTTAATTTAACCAATAAAAATATGTTTATGCATCCCTCAAATGGGTGATAGATTGTTAAATTTTCATTTTTTTAATGAAATTTATACTGATTTTAAATGGTAATGAAGAATTGAAAAGCAGGGGGAATGGGTTTGTCAGCTAGCATTTATCGATAACGACTTTTTCTTTTTCGATTTTTTTTGCGACTTGCTGTAGTTGTTTGTGTTCGAGGAGTTTTGATAAAAGTATTGTAAAGTTTAAACCCCAAAATGAGCGAAGCTAAAACAAACGTAATACAGTTGGCGAAAATAATGACATTGTTTTTTGTATAGATACCATAAACTAGCCAGAAAAAAACGCCAAGTGTAAAGGCGCTATACATACTCAGCGATAAAGATTCTGTATCTCGTGTACGCAGAGTTAACATAGCCTGCGGCAAGAAGGAGAGGGTGGTTAGCGTGGCAGCAAAATACCCGATAATATCAATATTTGACATGTTAAATTAACACCAAATTATCACGGTGTATGAGCTCTAAATCGTCTGCATAGCCAAGTATTGATTGAAAATCTGCGCTGCTTTTACCTGCAATTTTTCGCGTTTCTTCACTGCCGTAATTGACTAAGCCTCGCGCGATTTCTACGCCATTTTGATCCAGACACGACACCAATTCACCACGTTCAAACTGTCCTGTTGCCCATTTTACGCCAACAGCGAGTAAGCTTTTGCCGTTATTTTTGAGCATATCTACTGCGCCATTATCGAGTACAAGCTGGCCTTTTACTTGCAATTGTCCAGCAAGCCAGCGTTTACGTGCAAGCAGAGGCTCAATATCAGGTAGAAAATGTGTGCCGATGACATCACCCTTTAACACAGATTGAATTACATTGTTTGTCGCGCCTGCCGCAATGACTGTTGCCGCACCAGAGCGAGCAGCAAGTCGCGCAGCACTTACTTTGGTTGACATGCCGCCTCGCCCAAGGCCGCTGCGACTTTCTCCTGCCATACTTTCTAAGCGTTCATCATTGACGTTAATTTGAGAAATTAACGTGGCATCAGTGTCGACGCTGGGATCGGCTGTAAATAAACCTTGTTGATCAGTGAGAATCAACAGTAAATCAGCTTCAACTAAATTAGCCACAAGTGCCGCTAGCGTATCATTATCACCAAAACGGATTTCTTCGGTGGCGACGGTATCATTTTCGTTAATGACAGGTACCACGCCAAAGGCTAATAACGTTAAAAGGGTGCTGCGAGCATTTAAATAACGTTGGCGATTGGATAAATCATCGTGCGTTAATAATACTTGCGACGCGTGAATGTCGTGTTGCTGGAAGGTATCATCAAACACGCGAACGAGCCCCATTTGCCCGACAGCGGCTGCAGCTTGAAGTTCATGAAGGGTGGTTGGACGTGATTTCAATCCAAGGCGCCAAACGCCTTCAGCAACTGAGCCAGAAGATACCAAAATGACATCAACACCCGATTTACGCAATGCGGCCATTTGATCAACCCATTGTGCAATTGCAATTTTATCTAATCCTTTGCCGCCTTTGGTGAGCAGTGAGCTACCAATTTTGACAACTATGCGTTTCGCATTTTTAAAATTTTCACGACTGTTCATTTTTCTTAACCTGCCGCTGTGCTTCTAAAAATTCCATAATGGCAAACATCAATTCGCGCGTCCCTTGACCGTTAATGGCGGCAATTTTGAATACGGGTGCAGTCCAATTTAGTGCATCAATAATTTCTTGGCAATGCGCATCAAGTTCTTCATCAAGAACGCGATCGACTTTATTCAAAATTAACCAACGTGGTTTATTGGCTAAATTATCATTCCATTTTTCAACTTCGGCAATAATTTTACGCGCTGCTGAAACAGGCGATTCACTGCTTTCATAGGGTTCAATATCAATGATATGAAGGAGTAATCCTGTGCGATCTAAATGTTTTAGGAATTGTAAACCAAGTCCTGCTCCTTCAGAGGCGCCTTCAATTACACCGGGAATGTCTGCAATGACAAAACTGCGCAATTCATCAATACGAACCACCCCTAAATTCGGGTAGAGTGTGGTGAAAGGATAATCAGCCACTTTGGGGGTAGCGGATGAAACTGAGCGAATTAAACTGGATTTCCCCGCGTTTGGCATACCGAGTAAACCGACGTCAGCGATAAGAGTCAGTTCTAAGTTGAGTAAACGATGTTCACCAGGTGTTCCTTTACTGGCTTTTTGTGGGGCGCGGTTAATACTGCTTTTGAATCGCGTATTACCTAAACCGTGGAAGCCGCCTTGCGCCACTAATAATGTTTCACCTTCTGTGGTTAAATCACCAAGAATTTCACCTGTTTCAGAGTCGCAAACGCGTGTCCCAAGTGGTACGTTAACATAATAATCATCACCTTGACGGCCTGTACAATTACGCGCCATTCCATTTTGGCCGCGTTGAGCACGGTAAACGGCTTGATAGCGAAAATCAACAAGCGTGTTGATGTTCTCAACTGCCATAAGATAGACGCTTCCGCCATTTCCACCATCGCCACCATCAGGGCCACCCATGGGGATAAATTTTTCGCGGCGAAAGCCGATTGCACCATTACCACCATCACCGGCTTCTACGCGCACCTGTGCTTCGTCAACAAATTTCATACTTTACTCAACAAAATCGAACTGATATAAACGAAAAAAGCCCCAACCAGCAAGGAGGAGCTTCTTAAGTCATTGCCGCTGGCCGTTTAGGGCGAGCGAATTATTTATGCGGCAACAACGCTAACAAATTTACGGTTGTTTGGGCCTTGCACTTTGAAAACCACAATACCGTCAATTGTTGCAAACAGCGTGTGATCTTTACCGCAACCAACATTTGCACCTGCGTGGAAATGGGTGCCGCGTTGGCGAACGATAATGCTACCTGAAGTCACTACTTCACTGCCATAACGTTTAACGCCAAGACGTTTTGAATTCGAGTCACGTCCGTTGCGGGTACTACCGCCAGCTTTCTTATGAGCCATTTTAAACTCCTATTTTTTAAGCTGAAATGCCAGTAATCTGGATTTCAGTATAATATTGACGATGTCCCATAGTTTTCATATGGTGTTTACGACGTCTAAATTTAACAATTTTAATTTTTTTGTGTCTACCTTGTGATAGAACCGTTGCAGTGACTTTGCCGCCAACTAAGAAAGGTAAACCTACTTTCACATCGCCATTGTCTTCAACCATTAAAACTTTATCAAATTCGATGCTATCGCCTTCGCCAAGTTCTAATTTTTCTACTTTTAAGTAGCTGCCTTTTTCTACGCGGTATTGTTTACCGCCTGTTTCAATTACCGCATACATCAGCGTAAACTCCTAAGCTTATAATCTATAAATATATAGTAAAGCTTATGATTATATTTTCATTAAGCGATTTCGTCAATCTTTAGATTTTAAAATTAACATTTTACATTTCGTTATTGAGGCAGGTCATCTAAATTATTTTCATAAATACCACTCAATTTACGCTTAAATTCATCGGTAATGAGGCCTGCATCCTGGCGACTTTTTACAACGCGTGGCGTGATTAACACAACGAGTTCAGTTTTGTCTTTTGTTCTCGTTTTGCTGCCAAATAATGTGCCGAGAATAGGAATGTCGTGAAGCAGTGGGAGTCCATTGTTGTCGTCAGTATTATTATCTTTAATCAATCCGCCTAAAACGATAGTTTCACCACTTTGCACAGCAACTGAACTGTTAATCTCGCGTGTTAAAATTGACGGGTTCGTTCCATTCGCAGGAATTGCTCCTGGATCTTCCACGCTTTGCGTGACTTCCATAGTAACCAGTCCATTGGCGTTGACGCGTGGTTTGATTTTGAGTTTGACACCGGTTTTTCGTTGCTGTTGCTGACTAAAGACGTTGTTAGATGTGCTACCTGTGGTATTTGTGTTGTTTAGCGAACCAAGCGATCCGGTCATTAATGAAATTTCTTTACCGACTTGAATGCTAGCTTCTTGATTATTTAAAACCATGAGTGATGGGGAGGAAATGACATTGACGTTATTGTTTGAGGCCTCTGCATTTAATACCGCTTTAATATCGCCTGATTTACTTAAAAAAGAATAACCAAATCCACCGGTTGCGGCACCGGCTGCGAGTGCACCCAGATCATTACTTTCAATAATATTTTGGCCTCCATTGCTGTGATTGAAATACCATTGAATGCCGTATTTCAAATTATCGGTCAGTGTGACTTCCACAATGGTTGCATCGACTAAGACTTGCAGCGGCATGACATCAAGTTGATTCACAATCGGGCGAATAATTTCATATTCTTGGGCTGTTGCCACGATAATCAATGAATTATTGGCTTCGTCGGCAACAATACGCACATCGCCTACATTCGCCACTTTTGCGTCACTGTTTCCACTCGACACGCTACGCGGTGGCGTATTTTTCTTGGTGTCAAAAGACGATTTGCTATCGCTGGATTTATTGGTTAATTCGCCGGCTTTTTTATCATTAGCCAGTTTGGGTGATTTGTCCCGACGTGATGAAGACAGGCTACTGCTGGTACCATTGCCGAAAATATCGTTTAACGTGTTGGCAAGTTCGACTGCATCAACGTGCTGCACTTTGTAAACATTCACACCACCGCCATTGGCTGAGTTTGCGCGATCAAGACGCATAATCCATTGCTCAATATCTTTCAAATAACGTGACTGATGCGAGATAGCCAAAATAGCGTTTAAACGCTCAATGGGAATAAATCGAAAAAACTCACCTTCCTCGCCTTTTGCTTTTTTATAAAAAACTTCTTCTAGCTCTTTAATGAGTGTTTCTGCATCGACATGCGCGAGGGGAAATAATCCAAATGAACGGCCTTTTAAAATATCAATATCAAAGGTATTGACCATATCAACAATACGCGCTAATTCGTCCGCCGCACCTGACACAACGAGCAAATTACGTTGCTTGTCGATGCTTAACAGTGTTTTTTCATGTAAAAGTGGCTTAATTAAATCCGCGACATTGTCAACAGCCACATTTCTGACCGGAATGACGCGCACTTGATACCCAAATTTTCCTTGGCGACTTGAGGAAAAGTTTGCACTATAGAGCGCCTCGTTTAACGGTTCAATATGATAAATAGCCCCATCTCTTACCAGTGCAGCATTATTCATGCTCAGCACCATTTCAAGCGTTGGCAACAATTCTTCTTTGCTTAAGGCGTGCGTGGTTTGCAAGGTGACTTTGCCAACCACTTTGGGGCTTAATACATAATTTTGACCCAAAATATCACTTAAAATTACTTTGGCCACTTCACCTAAATCGGCATCATCAAAATTTAAACTAAATTCACCTTTCCCGCGAGGAGTGGCATTTTGTGTATTTTGTTCTGCTGAAACAGGCAGATTTGAACCAAAATCCGCTGAAGGATAAAGTTCATTTTTGGGTTTATTGGCTTCGGTTATGATGGGTTTGTTTTGTAGCTGCGCTATTGGCTCAACAGAGGGCAATGTGCTTTGTGTGTTGAGTAATAATTTGGGTGAGTGCGGGTTTAATACTTCGCAGCCAGAAAGAAGTAAACTTGTTAGGATAGCGCAGTTAATAGTTTTAAATTTATAAGGTATTTTCATTGCGGTGTGCATTCTTTTCCAATTAAGTTAAAAATCAAACCTTATTGATTTGATTGGTCTTCTGGTTCAGACGACGGTACTTGATTATCGATCGTCGTAGGTTGAACTGTTAAATTTGTTGCATCTACATTTTGAGGTTCGGGTACCGGTACTGGCGTTGCATTGGCAGGCGAAACGGGTGTAGGGGTTGGATTCTTGGGTTTCATTTTACGTAGAGGCAATTTTTTGGTCTCGGTGCCTTGCGTTAAGCTCACCGCGTTTTCGTTGATTTCAGATAAGTGCCAACCATCAAGTGCATCGCCAAGTTTGCATTTGCGAAAATTATCTTTGGGTAAACGACCGTTACTGCGACTAAAAAAAGCCGTTGTGCCCTTTGGGGTGCTATAAATTCCAATCAACTCCCAATTCACATTTTCTGTTTTTTGTGCTGTCGCCAGAGCCATTTCTTCGGGAATGGGCTCTTCAACGGGTTTGCGGCCCTTAATAAACATAGGACGCTCAACTAAGTCACTATAGTTGTCTTCGCTAGGATCAGATAAATTAAGGTCTGTTGCTTCTTCTTGCAGTGCGGTGACATTCTTTTTCTGAACAGTTAGCGCCGCAGCGTCAATGGGTTGCGTTGTCAAATAAACTTCAATGGCTAACACACCAACAAAAAACAAATTCAACGCGCCTAAACAATAAAGAGTGGGACGATTCATGCTGCAGGCTTTTTCATAAAACTCATGGCTTGGAAATTAACACTCAACTCATTACTTGAGTCAATGTGATGTGTTAAATGGTTGCGTATACCACGCATTGGGCGAATATCAATTTGGTCTATGACGACTAGTGGTGTCGCTGTCTCAATTTTATATAAAACAGCGCGGAGCACGTCACTGGTTCCTGTCATTCGGACGTTAATGGGTATGTGTTCAAAATTATTTTTTGTAATGACAGGCAATCCTTGTGTGCTACTCAGTTGACCACCTGCTTCCACGATAGCTTGTTTAATCATTTCTTGCAGTTCCGCAGACGCTAACGCACTGGTGTTTTGCGTACTTAAATAATTTTGCTCCGCATATTGTGCTTTTAGGGCTTCTATTTCATCGATTACGGCTTGTTTACGCCCTAAAATGCGTTCATATTGCTGCAGTCGAAAGGCAAGTGCCATTTTTTCTTCGTGGAGCGCTACGCCTTGATTAATTAACGGCAAAATAATGACGAAAACAATAAAGCCGATTACTGTCGCGAGTAATCCTAAAGCAAGTCCACGGTCGCGTTGATGCTGATTAATTTGTTGTGCCATTTTCACTCGAAACGTCGCTAATGATTTCGTTATTGGTTGGCGTCTCTTCTACCGATTCGCTGTTTGATGGCGTTTCTGGAGTCGAATCGTCGCTAGGTGTCGCATCCGTCATTGGCGTAGCTGGTTTTGTAATTTCAGCTGAAATTTGAAACCGCTCAACGCCACTCGCTTTATCCTGCGTGACGGGAGAGGCAAAATTCACTTTAGCAAAGTAATCGGATGCTTCCAAATCTGCAAGCAAATTAGATGCCGCAGGTGACTCGCCCTGTAGTTGCAGTTGACCATCACCATATTGCAGATAGGCAAGCCAGCTATCATCGTGCATAAGAGCGCTTAATTCGTTTAACACCGAAACCACGGTCGGCATCGCAGTTTTTAAGGCAATGAGTGATTGATTTTCTTCGTTGAGAGTTTCTATATCCGCTTGAAGTGTTTTAACGGCTTTCGCTTCTTTTTCAATTTTGGCAATCTTCAATTGCAACTCATTGACAGCTTGATATTCAAGCCAAACAGGCAACATTAAACTGCTTAAACTCAAGGCACCAAGTAACATCGTTAAACCAAGCATAATACGACGTGGTGTATTACTGCGTTTTGTTTGGAGGTGTGCGGGCAGAAGATTGTAGGCGTGATAGATATCCTCTAAATCATTTGGATAATGTTCAACGTCCA
>CAJBJW010000196.1 GCA_903953455.1 uncultured Pseudomonadota bacterium
CGGACTTGCTAAAGTGCCAGCAGAATTCGTGCCATCCCATGAAAAAGGAATTGCGCCAGAGCCTTGATTGCCTAAGTTAATAGTTTGCACTAGCTCACCCGTTGTTGAGTTAGTGATAGCAATTCTTAAATCTGGCGTACTACTTGTAAGATTTGCACTGCCGCTAATCTCGCCGCCAGCTGGAAGTACGCCTTGTGTTGATGGAACACTTACATAACGTCCAATTAAGCCGGTTGCTTGCAGTGCTTGATCGGAGTTAATTGACGTGGCAAAATTTGCAAAAGATTGTTGCAAATCTTGAATACCTGAAACAGTACCAAATTGCGCCATTTGACTCAAAAACTCCGCATTTTTCATGGGCTCACTTGGGTCTTGATGTGTCATTTGTGTGGTCATCAATTTTAAAAACTGATCTTGACTTAAAGTGGCTTGTTTTTTTGCTTTTTCAAGCGATGCTGCCTTTGTGGTTGCGTTTAGTGTAGTAGTGGTTATGTTTGCATATTTATCTGCGTTAGCTGTTGTGGCGGCGACCATAAATTTCTCCTATTGCCCCATTTTTAAGGTTTGCAGCATCATTTGTTTTGCTGTATTCAAAACCTCGATGTTATTTTGGTATGAACGTGATGCTGACATCATGTTCGCCATTTCTTCGACGGAATTCACATTAGGTTTAAAAATGTAACCGTCTTTGTCTGCCATAGGGTGATTTGGTGCATATTCCATCACCGCTGGCGCTTTACTTTCAACAATGCCGCGAATCTCAACTTTACTGGCGGCATTTTGTGCGTCAATAACGTTTTTTAGCTCAGCACCAAAAACAGGTTGGCGCGATTTGTAAACACCGCCTGCACTACTGCTTACGCTGTTTGCGTTCGCAATATTACTGGCCACTAAGTTTAAACGCACTGTTTGTGCATTCATGCCGCTACCGGCAATATCAAAAATATTTAAAGATGACATAATTAAACTTGTCCTGTGAGTGCTGATCGTAATTCGTTAAATTTACCGCCTATAAATTGCAAGCTAGCTTGGTATTGCAATGAGTTCTCAGCGAACTTAGCTTGCTCAATGTGTTCTTCAACGGTATTGCCGTCAAGCGACACTTGATTTGGGTTACGGTATTTGAGTCTTGCTCCCAAAAAAGGCATTTCTGGCGCAAAATGACCTGCTTGTGTGTGCGCTAATAATGTTTGCTCTGTTGTTGCTTGTTTTAGTGCGGTCGAAAAATCCAAATCACGCGCTTTAAAATTAGGTGTATCTGCATTAGCCATGTTTGCAGCCAAAATTTCACCACGCTTTTCACGCAAAGCAAGCATCATCGGACTACTACCAAGTGCTGCGTTAAAACTAATTGCCATAATAATGTCTCCTGAAAAATATTTTTTGGTTTTCTTTCTGACATCCCGACACTATTTATTTTTTTGCCACCCGGCTATTCCATCCTTTAAACTAAATATTTTCCGTGATTTGCCAAAATGTTTATTTAGAATCTCGGCGGCAAGGGCACTTCGTTTCCCAGAC
>CAJBJW010000197.1 GCA_903953455.1 uncultured Pseudomonadota bacterium
ACTATTTTACTAATAGATTCTTCGCCGCCTAAGCGGTTATATAAATTTGAGTTACTCATTTTGTCGATTCCTAATTATTGTTTTTATTCGAGGTTAATAACGCTGTTTTTGTACTGAAAATTATCGTCAATATAAGCCATTCTTCAATCAATAATTTCCTACTTATTTTATCGGAAAATAGCAAAAAACAATAGAAAATATTCTTTGATGATTTAAAACAGGATTAAAAAAGTTGCGCTTAAGGTGGATTTAATACTTGTTAAGTTA
The DNA here is from genome assembly GCA_903953455.1 of uncultured Pseudomonadota bacterium. Lineage (GTDB taxonomy): Bacteria > Pseudomonadota > Gammaproteobacteria > Methylococcales > Methylomonadaceae > UBA10906. The sequence goes on from CAJBJW010000197.1 coordinate 268, forward strand.
AAATTACGACAACTTAACAACAAATGCTACATTTTTACCATTAAAGTTAAAAATCTTCTTATTCTAATGCTATATATATGAGAAGGTGGTGAAGTTCTTTGATCTTAAATGAAAAAATTCAAAGGCACTTCATAATGTTTAGACCCGCTATTTTGGGTTTGACTTATTGAAACCAACGAATAGACCACTTTATGAAAAAATTGATTCCTGTTTTATCACTTGCCATGTTAGGGAGTTGTGCTAATACAACAATGGTTAATGCCCCAGTTGCTTCATCTGTAAATGAAATTGTCGCAACGCAACAGTCGAGTGAAAAACCATCAGTGACTGCAAAAGAAGTCGCTAAAAAAACAAACGAAACTAGTACCATAAAAAAAGTATCGCATTCCATTTCAACTAAAATACACGGAAGGCATGGTGTTGCATCTTGGTATGGTGAAGGATTTCATGGCAAAAAAACCGCCACGGGTGAATTATTTGATATGTACGCTATGACGGCAGCACATAATAGTTTGCCCATACCTTCTTATGCACAAATTACGAATGTTTCTAATCATCGCACGGTTATTGTACGCGTAAATGATCGAGGACCTTTCTATGATCACCGTATTTTAGATTTATCGTATTCTGCGGCTAAGCAATTAGGCATGGATGTATCGGGTACTAGTGAAGTTGCGATTCAAGCAATTGAACCTGAGCAAGCACTCATACAATTGCAAAAGCAAAATCAACCTGTTTATTTGCAGGTAGGCAGTTTTAATAATAGAAAACTTGCCCAAGCCCTACAGCAAAACATTAGCAAACATCAATTGCCTGATGCAAAAATTGCTTCATCAAGTCATAAAGGCGCAACTTTATACAAAGTACAGCTTCCCATTGACGCTTCACATAACGTAAGTGAACTCAGTCATAAATTAGCTAAATTAGGTATAACTGAAACACAATTTGTGACAGAAACCAATTAAATAAAGCAATTGTCATGGTATAATTGCGCTCAGTTTTATTGTGTTTTTTTATTCACTGAGCCTATGAACGTCTTTAATTCAATTTTTCGATTTATCTTTTTTTGTACTCTATTTCTCAACGCATTGCACGTAAATGCGCAAGAAATGGAAATTCTAACACCTGCCGCGCCCAAAATTGCAGCGAGTAGTTTTATCCTAATGGATTATTCTACGGGAAAAGTGCTGGCTGAAAATAATGCAGATATTAAACTCGCTCCAGCCAGTTTAACCAAAATAATGACAGTTTATGTTGTGTTGCGTGAGGTGAGTGGAGGGCATTTACATCTTAATGATGTTGCTAATGTTAGTCAGAATGCATGGCAAACAGCAGGGTCACGGATGTTTGTTGAAGTGGGTGATAAAGTTCGCATTGAAGATTTATTAAAAGGCGTTATTATCCAATCAGGAAAC
>CAJBJW010000198.1 GCA_903953455.1 uncultured Pseudomonadota bacterium
AAATAATCATTAATATTATTTTTTTAATAATCTTATAAAACTCATTCAGAAATTGGGAAGATGCCGTTTAAATTCACATTATTTGTTCAATTCATTCTTCGTGTTTTGTTATTTTTTATGGTTGCGGCGTATGTTTGGGCGGGTAATTCAATTGATTTACCTTCAATTCACCCAAGCATTCCACTGCTCGATAAAAATGGCGAAAACGTGCTCGATACGCAAAAACCCTATAGCTCACGTTTGAGCTGTGGTGGTTGCCATGACATGGATAAGATTGGACATGCGTATCACTATGAAATGGGGCGTGATGAAAGTGACGAACAATTTGGATTAGCGCGTGGTATTCCTCCGTTAACGTCACCGGGATATTTTGGTGGCTATAACTGCATGCAGGGGAGTAATCCTCAGTGGCTAAGTAAAAAAAGTAATGCAAACGAAAATGCGTTTTTAGATTACGGTGCGGTTGGACTTATCAAGGCTTGCGAGAGTTGCCATGTTGGCGGTGGATTTGCTGAAAAAGATCGTGCAGGTCATAAATACGATTTGGCAGATGAAGCAGCGATTAAATTATTCGACAGTGATTATTACGAATGGGATGCGAAAACAAAAAAACTTCAGCGCTGGGATTGGAAACGTAGTGGCGTTATCGAACCCGATTGCCTGGCCTGTCATGCTGATTTTTCAGGCTTTAAACAACCTGTTAATGATTGGAGTGATTTACGTAATAATCAATTTATTGCAAATGGATGGTTTGAATACGCGAATTCTGCGATTTTAGCGTTTATGAATATAAATACTAAACAAGCTGAAGAGGGACGTTTTCTGCTTACCGTCACAGATAAAGGATCATCCACGACAGCGCCTACGCTGAAATGGAATAAAGCGGTTTTTGATGAAAATGGCGAAGTGTCTATGCCGCTACTGCGTTTTCCTTCAAGTGAGAATTGTATGCAGTGTCACTCGACAAGTAACGAGCGTCGAGGATTTTATGGCTTTGGCGAGAGTGCAAGAATTGTCAATAATCCCGATCAATTAAGTCAGGTAAACCCACAAACTGATGTGCATAAAGGGAAATTATGGACGGAAAAAGGCAAATCGAGAACGATTGAAAATTGCAATGCGTGTCACAGTAAAAATTATTATAAATCGGGTATTGATTTAAGTGTTGATCATAATTTCTTAACGGGTTTTTCAGATGAAGATGTACGTCGTGATTTGAATTATCAACCTAAACCACTCTCGTGTGAACATTGTCACGGGGGTAAAGAGTTTGATAGTACAGAAAAACCGTCGTTACCCTATTCAGGGCAAACGACCCTGCTTGCGGCTCATAGAGAACGTTGGTTAAGTCGTGGTGATATGGAAGGCTATGCGCAGTCAACCTATAACAAAACGGTGGCAACACATTTTAATGTTATTGCGTGTCAGACTTGCCATATTACGGGTTTAGTGAATCAAGATAAGCCGTTAAATTTGCGTTATCGCTATCGCGCGAGTGAAGACGGTAAATTGCGAATGATTCCCTATATCCCTGCGTCGCGCTATTACTGGATAGATAGCACGAATCAGCGTGTATTGAGTCGCGCGGAGCGTTTATCTGTGACAAATGGCGTTGATAGTGAACCTAAAAATTATCAAGAGATTAAAACCTTAAAAACCCGTTTTGATGAATTGCTCAAAGCAAAAGGATACGCCAATCCTAATTCACAAATGGTGTGGATAGAATCTAACGATTATTTAATTAGCCATAATACACGCCCTGTTGCACAGACGATGCCTTGCATAGATTGCCATGATCGTAAAAGTAATGGTTCCATTAATCCGTTAGTATCGGAAACAAAAATTTTAGGCGCTGAAAATGTTCGCGTGGTGAGTGAATTAAGTGACGGGTCTTACCCTCAGTTAATTAAAGAAGGTATCGTCAAACTGGGATTGACCTATTTAATGGTTTCAACTGACGGAAAAATTATTGAACACGTTGATGAGGTTCTCTACGACACAAAACTCAATCCTTTTACGTCGATACTGCAAAGTAATCAAGTCAATGTGTTGAGTGGTGAGTTTGCGACCGTGACGCGTGGGGAAATTTCGGGTGCCTTCCCTAATTCGGAGTCTAGTGCGGCAACAAAATTATCAGCACAGTTAACCAAACAAGTTTTGGTATTAAAAAATGCGTTAACAGGCGATAAGGTTAAAACTCTTTGGTTAATGGCCAATTATTCAAATTTTAGTAAAACCGTTTTTTCAAATTATCGTTTTATGATTTCAGCGATGAACTGGAGTTCGACAGTCAGTAAAAAAACGCCCAGTTTTTCAGTGGGGACATTAGGTAGTAACGTGTTTAATTTTCAATCGCGCTGCCTAAATCCAGACGCTGATTGTTTAATAGACTTGCTATTAATGAAAGACAAGCTATTTTTAAAATTGCCCTATAGCGGCTACGCCACAAGTGTTAATGGTGTCGGGTTATACGCAGTCAAAACCGTAAAAGATGGGGTGTTTAGTGAACCCAAAACGCGCATTTCAGCGGATGTTATCGCAGTTAGTCCGCGCAATTATGTCATTTTAGCGGTCAAACAATTACCTGACTATGCGGTTTTAGTTGATTTGAAAAACGTAAAAAAATAATAGGTAAATGAAAATGAAAACGTCAGATTTAATTGCACAGTCTCTGCCTTGGCTAACAGGCTCAAGTGTCGCGTTAGGACAAGGCTTACTTGCAACGGGATGCACTGTTCCTAAAATTGGACAGTGCGCGGGATGTGGCAGTTGCATTATTGCAGTGGTGACATTGACTGGATGGGCGCTTAAAAAACGTCGTAATGAACGGGCGCAAGGTCTTGAACCGTTTGAAATTCGCACGAGCAATGATTAAAGCGCGTTTTTTTTATCACATTGGCGGATTTACATTGTTATTTTCGATAACAACAGGCGCTTCGGCTGACGATCAAAATGATAGCTGGCGTGGTTCTGTGCGAACGAAAGTACAAACAGATAATCGTTATAATCTGGACGGTGATTACACGGGTGAAGTGTGGGGACAAATGGTTTATAGCAACCCAAATCAAAAGTTAAACGGAAATTTGAGTGTACTTAGTCGCTTAAGTACGGATATTTATCGTGATAGACAGGAAGTATATCAAGCCTTTGCGGAAAAAAAATTTGATCGTATGCCTTTAACGCTACGTGGTGGACGTTTTGAGAAAAGCGATAATTTGGGGCTTTATTTGGTGGATGGTGCGGTGGCTAAGTATCAACTCAGTCAACCCGTTAGTGTTGAAGTTTACGGTGGGCGACCTTTGCGAATTGATCATGTGCAATCGGTTCGTGGCTCACTTGTTGCGGGCGTAGAGAGTGTATTTCAATTTGCGCCTCATTTCGCTTCTGGTGCATTGGGACTTGATAACACTGATTTTGGATTGGGTATGCAAACCGTTGAGCGAAATGAAATCGGTGTAACGCAAAACACGAATACGGAGCCTGTTGTCGATGAAAATTTTGACGTGATCGAAAATACGAGTATAGGAACTACGCAAACCCGTAAAACACTGACCACTTATCGATTCAATGGTAATTCACATTTAAAAGGCTATTTATTCAATGCTCAAAAACCCTTTGAAATGTATATAAAAGGATCGTATGCGAGTGAAAAAAGTCGACTTGAAAATGTGTTTGTAGATTCTTGGTGGGATATGTTTAAAGATATGCGTCTTCGCAATTATTACGAAGCGTATCGCCCTCAACGCTATTTTGTGACATTTAGGGATCGTTTTTACAGTGCGTACGCGCTTGGCGAGCAGCAAATTTGGCGTGGTTCGCTTGAACAACGCTATTCTCAACGATTGCGCTATTCAGCGGGAATACAATTTGCAGATCGTGAAGTGGGTGAGAGCGGTCAAGGCTACAATGCCAATATTAGCTATCAATGGTTGCCTAATTTAACATCGCAAGCAACGGTGGATTATTTAGAATTAAGCGGTGGTGATTATGCCGCGAGTGTTTATCTTTCAAATACGCATGCCATTGATAGTAAAAATCGCTATAGCATCAATTTTGCACTGCGTGAGGAACAAAAAAGTTTGTATGGCGAAAATGTGGCGGCGGGGATTGAAACGGAATGGCAAACCATGGTGAAAAATAATTGGGTTGTTGCTCTAAAAGCAAGCTATATCAACAATACCAATGACAATGCACGCAATGAATATTTAGGCTCAGCGCAATTAACGTATTATTTTGATTATTTTCAGGCGAAAAAACCATGAAAATTCGCGTCATTTGTTTCCTATTTTTAATGATGGTGATTCACAGCGTATTGGCTATGGACGCGAAAATTGATAATTCATGGTGGGAAAAACGCAATCACACAAGTGAGGTTTATTATCCCCACGCTGCCCATTTAGACGTAATGAAAGAGGAGGGTGATAGTTGTTTGCTTTGTCATTCTTATGCAAAAACAGATGTAGTGGACATCGAAAAAGTAAAAAAGTTGACTGTCATCGCAAATGAATCATTAAAACCGATTTGTCATAGCTGTCATGTTGATGAACAACGTGGACCGTGGCGTTGTGATTTGTGTCATAAAGAGAAAGAAAAAATCTGGCCCGCAGATCATCGTTTTGACTATATCAATCATCACAATGAGGCCGCGCGAGGACAGGAAAAATATTGTGAAACCTGCCATGTAGATGTGAATTTTTGCACGGATTGTCATTTGCGCCGCGATACGTCTGGTGTGGGTTATCATCCTTTAGGGTACCGGACATTGCATGGCATTGAATCGCGTTTTGATCCAGCACGTTGCGGGCGTTGTCATAATGAAAATTATTGCAGTGATTGTCATGCAGTACGTTAGAGTTTTACTTTTTATCCTTAGTGGATTCCTGATGATGCCATTACAGGCAAAAACGATTTCGCAAAACGGCAGTTTAGCGTTAACACCTTCGCACGGTTCGGGAAGTGCGTGGGGGAAATCGAATTGCAATGCGTGTCACATTGCGGTGAATTTA
>CAJBJW010000199.1 GCA_903953455.1 uncultured Pseudomonadota bacterium
ATTGAAGATGAAGCAGAAGATAAAGAAGCGATTGCCATTGCGGTGGTTGGACGACCCAATGTAGGTAAATCGACGTTAGTTAATCGGTTGCTCGGTGAAGAGCGTATGGTGGTTTTCGATGAAGCGGGTACCACACGCGACAGCATTTATATTCCTTTTGTGCGTGATGGTAGAAAATTTACGTTAATTGATACGGCTGGTATGCGTCGTCGCTCGCGCATTGGCGAAGTTATTGAAAAATTCAGTGTCTTAAAAGCACTTCAAGCTGTTGAAAAAGCGAATGTGGTCATCTACCTTATAGACGCACGTGAAGGCGTGACCGATCAAGATGCGCATTTGCTAGGCCTGGTTTTAGAAGCAGGTAGAGCGCTTATTATTGGTCTTAACAAATGGGATGGTATAAGCACTGAGCAGAAAAATACCATCAATCGTCAACTTGATATCAAACTGACGTTTGTTGAATTTGCTGAAAAACATCAAATATCAGCCTTGCATGGAAATGGTGTTGGTAAAATGTTTGATATGGTGCAAAGTTTATATGAAGCAGCGATGCTTGATATGTCAACGCCCAATTTAACACGTATGCTCAAAGAAGCGCTTTCCGCGCATCAACCACCCATGGTGAATGGACGTCGCATTAAGCTCAAATATGCGCATCAAGGTGGACGTAATCCGCCTATTGTTGTCGTCCATGGTGCACAAACAGACGTATTGCCTGAATCATATAAGCGTTATTTAATTAACTATTATCGCACTGCAATGAATTTAAGCGGTACGCCAATTAAAATTGTGTTTAAATCACCCGTTAATCCTTTCCATGGCTTGAAAACAAAGCAAACAGAATGGGAAGTCAAAAAACGTGAACGTTTAACACGTCGCGCTAAAGCAAAATCTCAGCAATAGTAAATTATTGTCCACGCATGAAAAATTTATCTAATTCTTGCGTGGATAGTGCAACCCAAGTTGGGCGACCATGATTACATTGCCCTCCACGCTCAGTTATTTCTAAATCGCGCAGCAGCGCGTTCATTTCATCAAGCGTTAATACCCGATGCGCTCTTACTGAGCCATAACACGCCATTTTTGCGAGTACATCGTTATATTCACTTTGAATTCGATAACTTTCTTGATGCGCAATGAAATCCGCTAAAACATCTCGTACTAACTGTTCACCATCCGCTTTATTTAACAAAGCGGGTTGTGCACGCAATAAAAGGGTGTCAGGTGAAATACGATCTAACTCAAATCCTAGTTGAGCAAAAAAATCGATTGATTTTTCGGCTAATTCAGCTTCAAAGGGCATCACCGTCATTTTAATAGGTAGCAGTAATGGTTGCATCGCAATACTGCCAGCAGCATATTGCTGTTTCAAACGCTCAAATGTAATGCGCTCGTGTGCTGCATGCGTATCGACAAGCACCATCCCAGAGGGTGTTTCAGCGAGAATATAAATACCATGTAAATGAGCGACTGCGTAGCCTAATACAGGTAAATCTGTGGCGGTATTTGGCTGTGCAGGTATTCTAGTTGGTGAGTTTGACGAGTAAAGCGTTTGATATACCTGTTCGGGTGTGTTTGACGCTAAAGGTAAAGGTTTTTGTGTCAGATAAGGGAGAGAAGAGTGTGGTTTTTCATTATTTGAATTTGTCGTTTCTTGCAATGTTTGCATTGATGGAAACGAGTTATTTTCTGTGTGAGCAGATGACGGAAGGTTTGCATACGTGGGTATTGTGCGAACATTGGCGAGAGTTCTCTGTAAACAAGATAAGACAAATCCATGAATGGCACGGCTATCTCGAAAACGCACTTCTGATTTTGCGGGGTGAGCGTTAACGTCTACTTCACTGGGATCTAGCGTTAAATACAATGCAAAAAGTGCATGTCGTCCATGATATAGCACATCAGAGTAAGCCTGTTTAATTGCGTGAGAAACGGATTTATCCTTTACTAATCGACCGTTAACATAAAAAAATTGCATATCCGCTTGGCTACGCGAAAAAGTCGGGACGCTTACCCAACCGCGGAGTGCAAGTCCTGACACTTCAAAATCAAGATGCAGTGCATTATTAATAAAATCATCACTGAAAATGGCTGCGACTCGATTTTCTTCTTGCTCTAATGTCAGTGCGGGTTTGAGATTTAAAATTTCTTTTTGTGCGTGAAATAGCGAAAACCCAAACGTAAAACGACTTAATGCCATGCGTTTGACAATGGTTTCAATGTGTCCGAATTCAGTTTTTTCACTTTTGAGAAATTTTCGGCGAGCAGGGGTGTTATAAAATAAGTCACACACCTCTACGGTTGTCCCTTTTTTATGCGGGGCAGGTTGAATGTCAAAAAAGGATTCAGCTCCATCGCTGCAAACTGCCCAGCCATGCGAATCATCATTGCAACGTGAAGTTAATGTAAGTTTTGCTACTGAACTGATACTTGCCAGTGCTTCACCACGAAACCCCATGCTTTTTACATGTTCCAAATCATCAAGATTGCAAATTTTACTCGTAGCATGACGCGATAAGGCGAGAGATAAATCATCCTTTTCAATGCCACTGCCATTGTCACAAATACGGATAAGACGCATTCCGCCTTGTTCGATATGAATTGTTAATTGCGTTGCGTTGGCATCAAAGCAGTTCTCAAGTAACTCTTTGACAATTGACGCTGGGCGATCAATGACCTCGCCTGCGGCAATTTGATTAATGAGTTGTTGAGGTAGAACACGAATAGACATGATTAAAATACAATGTGGGCGCGGGTGAACGCCCAGGATAAATAAGGAATTTAGAGTAATGCGATGCGCTGATCATTACTGGGTTGTTTCATGTAACTATTAATACCTTTCAAAATAGCAGTGGCTAATTTAAGTTGATGACCTGAACTAAGTAGTTTCAATTCTTCCGTTGGATTTGAAATAAACGCGGTTTCAACTAAAATAGACGGAATATCAGGTGATTTGAGTACCGCAAAACCTGCTTTTTGCACGGCTTCAAAATGTAATTCTGAAACGCTCTCAAAACTATGAAGTACTTTATTTGCGAGTAATACACTTGCTTCTTGCGTTGCACTTTGCGATAAATCAAGTAACACATTGGTAAGCGAGTTTTCTTCATCATTGATTTGTTCACCTTCCACTAAATCGGCTGCATTCTCGCTATGTGCATGCCAATAAGCGGATTCACTACTTGCGCCACTTGTGGAAAGCGCATAAACAGAAGCACCTTTTACACCAGAATCTTTGATCGCATCTGCATGAACAGAAATAAAGACGTCTGCTTTTGCCGCGCGAGCAATATCCATCCGTTTACGCAAACCCACATAGTAATCGCCTTGTCTAATCATGACGGCTTTCATGCTAGTTTGTGCATTAACAAGTGCTTCTAATTTTTTAGCAATAGAAAATACGACATCTTTTTCATAAGTGCCGTTTGGACCTTGTGCGCCTGAATCATTTCCACCATGCCCAGCGTCAATGGCAACAATAAAAGTTTTAGTTATTTTTTCTTTGATGGTTTGTTTATTTTGAACTTCAACTAATTTTTCAGGTGCTTTTTTGACTTCGACTTGTGTGGGTGGAATGATTGCTTTTGCAACTGGAGGTAATGTTTTTGATGTGGTTTTTTCAGTGGTTTGAGCTATTGCAGGGACAGGTTGTTTAATAATGGCTTTTTGTTCAATGTCAGTTTTGGCAACTTGTGAACTAATGCCTTTATCGAGCAATTCAACAATAAACCGATTTGTTCCTAAAATATCCGTTCGAAGTGTGGTTGTTTTGGTGGAAAGTGGTTTTTTTAGGTCAATGACAATACGTAAATCGCTACCATTGCGCATTCCAACACGGATACTTGAAAAAAGAGGGTGTGACGCGGGTGGTTGTTCAAGTTCCTTCACTGCAACTGCATTAGGTAAATCAATAACGAGGCGAGAGGGATTGTCAAAAAATTGTATCTTATTTTGGCTCGCTGCCGCATTCACGTCAAAGGTGATGCGAGATTGATCAGGGGTGTTCCAGTAACGCAAAGAGTTTACACGCAACGCATCTTGAGCTTGTGCTAATGACATTCCGCCATACAAGCTTAATAAAATACTGAATAATTTCAAATAACAACGCATACCCTGTCCTACGAAGTAATAATATGGTTTAGATTATACCAGTATGTTATTGTTTTTACACGCCCGCATTAAAAAATTATTTGGAATTTCAATCCCGCTAATTTGTATTAATCGCCCATCGTTTTGATGGCTAAGTGTTATGTTTATATCTGCCTGAGGCAGCACACCTTTGCCTTTACATGGCCATTCAATTAAACAGAGCGCTGATTGCATTAAATAGTCATCAATGCCTATCCACTCTAATTCTTGTGGGTCTGCGAGGCGATAAAGGTCAAAATGAAAAATTTTCCGATGGTGTGCGCTATATTCTTCAATCACCGCATACGTTGGACTTTTTATGGTGCCAGTGACACCTGCACTTCGAAGTAATCCGCGTACTAATGTGGTTTTACCCGCTCCCAATTCACCGTAAAGAAAAATGAGCGATTTTTCGGGTAAATAGGGCAATAAGGCCGCGCCAAACTGCTCAGTGGCAGCGGTGTCATCTAAATGAAATTCATTGATCATTACGAATGCTAATTATTTTGAACGGGGATTTGTGTTGCAGTTCGAATAACGTAGTTTTGCGTATCAAAATAAACTAAAGTAGGGTGATGAATGTCGGCTTCTTGCGCGGTAAACTGGGCGTAAGTGCAAATAATTAGTAAATCACCGACACAAGCAAGTCTTGCCGCTGCACCATTAACTGAAAATGTTCTTGAACCTGCCTGTGCTCGAATAGCGTAGGTTGTGAAACGCTCACCATTATTTACATTATAAATTTGAATTTGTTCGTACTCTCGAATACCCGCTAAATCGAGGATATCACTATCAATAGCACAAGATCCCTCATAACCGAGTTCAGAATGGGTGACACTTGCACGATGGAGTTTTGCGTTAAGCAGGGTAATTTGCATGTATGACTATGTTAAAAAAGTGGTTAAAAATAGTGTAATTATCTATGAATTGCGCACTAGGTTCAATTTTAGCAACAAAAAATCACCTTCATGCAATCAGTATGAGCATAAATTCCATAAAAATTTATACACCGTAAAATGATTTGTACCATTGTACAAACTTTTCAAGACCTTCATCCAATGATGTTTTTGGACTGTAATTAAAGTCACGTTTCATGCCATCCATATCAGCATAAGTGTCTTGTACGTCGCCCGCTTGCATGGGAAGTAAGCTTTTAACGGCCGTTGTGCCTAAGTACTTTTCAAGTGTTTCCACAAAAGTCAGTAATTGTTCAGGCTGACTGTTGCCAATATTGTAGAGACGGTAATTTTCAGTTGGCGGTGTATCGACGACGCACATAATACCTTCGATAATATCATCAATATAAGTAAAATCACGTTGATGATTGCCATAATTAAATAAATCAATAGGCTTGTTGGCTAAAATTTGGCGCGTAAAAATAAATGGCGACATATCGGGGCGTCCCCATTCACCGTAAACAGTAAAAAAACGCAGTCCTGTCGTTGCAAAGCCATACAAATGCGAATAGCTATGTGCCATTAACTCGTTAGCTTTTTTAGTTGCCGCATAAAGAGAAACAGGATGATCAACATGATCACTGGTCGAGAAAGGCAGTTTTGTATTGGCACCGTAAACAGAGCTCGATGACGCATAAACTAAATGCTCAACATTTTGCTGGCGACATCCTTCCAAAATGGTTAAAAATCCCACTAAATTGGATTGTGCGTAAACATGCGGATTTGTAATTGAAAAACGTACACCCGCCTGCGCGGCTAAATGCACCACACGTTGAAATTTTTCTTTTGCAAATAAGGACTCGATAGCCTCATTATTTGCGATATCGCATTCAAAAAACGTAAAATTTTTGTGAGGTAGTAGGCGGGTTAAACGGGCTTTTTTTAAATGAATGTCGTAATAATCATTCAGATTATCCACGCCCACGACATCGTCTCCACGTTCAAGTAAACGTAAACTTAACGCCGCGCCAATAAACCCCGCCGCGCCAGTCACTAAAATTTTCATGTGTCTTTTTTCCTATTTATTCACTTGGTCGTTTGAGCAATAGCCCACTTTGTCAGTGCAACATAATCTGTTTTTCCTGTTGTCATGACGGGAATAGCGTCAATGAAAAGGATTTTTTTGGGTAAATTAATTGCTGTGACACCTGTGGATGATTTAGATAATTCGCTGACGGTTGCTTGTTTTTGCGTGGTAATTAATATAATTTGCTCGCCTTTTTTGATATCGGGCAAACTGATGGCGGCATGATTTGCATTTTCCCATGCTTTCATAGCGAGTTGCTCAACCACGGTGAGTGATACCATTTCGCCACCTACTTTAGCAAAGCGTTTACTGCGGCCTCGAATACTTAAAAAACCATCATCATCAACATGGACAATATCCCCTGTGTCGTACCATCCTTTGCCGTAAATAGATTCAGTGGGTTGCAGAACCCCTGCACTAGTTGAGAGTAAATAGCCCAGCATAATACTTGGACCTTGAACATGGAGTCTCCCAGCCTCTTCAATGCCATCAACGGGTTCTAAACGGTAATTGATATGAGGGAGAATGCGCCCAACTGAGCCCGCTTTATAATCCATCGGTGTGTTAACTGACACAACAGGAGAGGTTTCTGTTGCACCATAACCTTCTAAAATGCGAATACCGAATTTATCTTGCCATAGTTCGCGTGTGTTTTCTTGAAGTTTTTCTGCGCCGGCGACGACATAACGTAAATTATAAAAGTCATAAGGATGCGCTTTTTTTCCATAAGCAGACAAAAACGTATTGGTACCAAACATAATCGTTGCGCTTGTTTCATACGCTATTTCAGGAATAATACTGAAATGCAATGGCGTCGGGTAAAAGAATGTTTTCATGCCATTGAGAACAGGTAGCAGAGTTCCTATCGTAAAGCCAAAGGAATGAAACATTGGTAAAAAATTTAATACGACGTCTTTAGGATTAAAGTTTATACGCGCGGCCACTTGTTGATGATTAGATAAAATATTGGCATGAGATAAAACCACCCCTTTAGGCGTTCCTTCTGAGCCAGACGTGAATAAAATGACAGCAGGGGCATTCGCATCTGCGTTATTTTTATACCAAGAACGTGCGGTTTTATTTTGCCATGCCCCACGTAATTTATCGCTTGTTGTGATTTGTTGCGCCAGTTCTTCTAAATAAATGATGTTAACGTGTTCTTTGAGTAAGTCGGCTTCATTTTCTAAATGTGCAAGATCAATAAAGCGGCGTGAACTTAACACTGTTTTTACATTGGCAATTTGACACGCTGCAATCATTCCCGCTGAACCGGTTGAATAATTGAGCATAGCAGGCACGCGTTGATGAATTGACAAACCAAGTAAAACGCAAAGTGTTTTGCTTGAATTGGGTAGCAATAGACCAATGTTTTCATTGGTTTCAGTCATGTTTTTGAGTGCATTGCCAATAATTAAACTGCGAGTGATGAGTGCGTTATACGAGAGAGGGATACGCTCCAAATCTTCAGCCACTTCGTGATTACCGCCATGAACATCTCTTGCATCTAAAAGGCTTGCAAAGAGTGTTTGCTGCGTTTTACTTGCCATAAATTGCATGTCGACCATTAAATCAGCAAGCACATGACCGCTGTATTTCCGGCGATTTTTTCCGGATAATTCTTTTCGTGCTTCAATATGGGTCGGGGGCAGAATATGAAGTGTAATTTTGGGAAACCAACGCAAACGCATCAGTCCCTGTAATTTTGAAAGAGGCGTGTACTGCGTTCCTGAGATATGAATAGGCAAAATCATTGCACCTGATTTTTCAGCCACCATGCCCGTGCCGTCGTAAATTTTCATTAGTGAGCCGGTGAGGGTGATTCGGCCTTCAGGGAAGATAACGGTTTTGCTATCTTGCTGCAGATGATGAATTAAGTTTTTGAGCGACATGGGGTGCGTTGGATCAATCGGAAATACTTTTGACAAGCCAAGGAAAGGCTTAATCCACCATTTCTGTGAAATGTGCGTGTTAATGGCAAAATTGATGTCGTCAGGTAAAAAAACACTCAGAAGTGGCGGGTCTAAAAATGAGCAATGATTTGCCACAATTAACACACGCTTGCCGGCCAGATAATAATTTTCAAGACCGATGACTTCGACGCGATAAAGTAGTTTTAAAATACTGCGTAATGTTTTTTTTAACATGGTGAGTTAATCCCGGATTTAAAAGGGGAGAGTTTTTAGCGCAATAATAATTGACGCAATATCTCTTTTTCTTCGTCATTTAAGCCGACAGCTGTCTCTTGAGCAAGTAATTTTTCGAGTCGCGTTTGTTTGGCTTGTACAATAAATTGATTTAAAGCGCCGCTAAATTCCGATTCAACCGCTTTCTCTGAAACTAAAATGGGCAATGCGGCGAGCGCATTAAGTACTTTTTCTTCGGGTTTATCTCGATAAAACTCGAGTAATTGTGCGGTTGTTTCAGGTTTGTAGGTAATAATGGTATGAACAATCGCTTTGAAAATATCAATACCTGAAAAATCTAGTGTATTCCAATCTATAGGATTGTTTTGTAATTTTTCGATAAGTTTAGGATATTGAACGAGCATTGCCAGCGTTAATCGCTCAAGTGAATGTCGTGTATTTTTAGCTTGTTTTTGTGATGAATTATTTTTTTGCGATGGCTGCGATGCGGCGAGTGTTTCTCTTTCAAGTGTAGGTGAAATATCAAATTGAGATAATTCATGAAGCCTTTTTAATGTCATTTCTTTAAAAAAGCAGTCCGCTAATTTAAGTAAATAAGGCTTAGCTTGATTCACCAACTTAGCACGTCCTTCGATGCTGGCTAAGTTCAATGTTTCTTGAAAATGGGTAAAAAAATAATCTGAGAGTATATCCGCCTGCTCGATGCGCTGCGTGAAAGCATTAACGCCTTCAATACGAATGAGCGAATCAGGATCGTGTTCAATGGGGAGGAGTAAAACACGTACTTGTCGATTGTCGTTGATGACAGAAAAAACGGCATCCATCGCCCGCCAAGCGGCTTCTTTTCCTGCTTTATCACCATCAAAGCATAAAATCACTTCAGGCGTTGATCTAAACAGTAATTGTAATTGTGTGGCGCTTAAACTGGTTCCTAATGCCGCAACAGCGTAGTGAATGCCATATTGCGCCAAGGTCACCACATCCATATAACCTTCAACCACCAAAATACGTACTGGGCGTGGATTTTTTTTCAATAATTCATAAAGACCATAAACTTCATTTCCTTTATGGAATAGTGGGGTTTCAGGTGAGTTGAGATATTTGGGTTGCTTTGGGTCTTCTTTTAAAATACGTCCACCAAAACCAATGATATGTCCCCGTTTATTGCGAATAGGAAACATGATGCGCTGGCGAAAACGTTCGTAATAATTGTCGTTTTTAAATGCTAGCATGCCCGCTTCACAAAGAAGTTGGGTATCAAAATGAGTAGAGAGAATTTGCCAGTCTTCAGGTGCATAGCCAAGCATAAAATCTCGCGCTGTTTCGCCAAGAATGCCTCGTCCCTTAAGGTAATCGACAGCGATGTCTTTGTTTTGATTTTGTTTTAATTGCTGTGAATAAAAAGTTGCGACCTGTTGCATAAGTTGCTGCAAATCAATCAGCTTATTTTTTGGCTGGAGTTCTGTATGACTAGATTGTTTTTCGAAGGGGATTTCAACACCGCAAAACGTGGCTAATTCTTCAATGGCTTCAACAAAGGTGAGATGATTGAATTCCATCAGAAAACTAATGACATTGCCACTCGCATGACAACCAAAGCAATGAAAAAATTGTTTATTACGATTAACGCTAAAACTAGGGGTCTTTTCGTTATGGAAAGGGCAACGGGCGCTATAGTTAGCACCCATCTTTTTTAAGGGAACGTGCGAATCGATGACGTCGACAATATCAACCCGCACTAAAAGATCATCAATGAATTGGCGAGGAATCCTACCTGACATGATGACAAATATGCTGCATTTATTCTGCGAATGCTGCCTTGATTTTCACGCTAACCACTGACATGTCAGCGCGACCTTGCATGGGTTCTTTGAGTAACGCCATGACTTTTCCCATTTCTTTAATTGATGTAGCGCCCGATTGTGCAACTGCTTCTGCTACCATTGTATCAATTTCTTCTTCTGTTAATGCTTGGGGAAGAAAATCTTGAATGACAATAATTTCTGCTGCTTCAATATCTGCTAAGTCGGTGCGGTTTGCATCGGTATATTGACGAATGGACTCACGACGTTGCTTTACCATTTTATCTAAAACGAGTAAAACACGGCTATCGTCGAGTTCAATACGTTCGTCAACTTCAATTTGTTTGACGGCGGCAAGCATTAAACGAATAACGCCTAGGCGAGCTTTCTCACCGCTTTTCATAGCGGTTTTCATTTCGTCTTTAATACGAATTAATAATTCACTCATGAATTAAAGCGCAGGACGACCGCGACGTAAGTTTTTCAACGCATAACGCTCACGCGCCAATTTTTTCAAATGACGTTTAACAGCTGCTGCACCTTTACGTTTGCGTTCGGTAGTGGGTTTTTCATACGCTTCACGACGACGTACTTCAGCTAAAACACCTGCTTTTTCACAAGCACGTTTAAAACGGCGAATAGCGATGTCAAATGGTTCGTTTTCTTTAAGTTTTACTGATGGCATTAAGTTAATTCCGGTTATGATTTAAAAATATTATTTTTGATAAAAGTTTTTATGTGGCAATTTATTCTGATTGCACAACATAAATAGAACCACTTATTATACCTTTACTTCACTAATTTTCAAAAACTCAATGTATATTCTATGTATATTCTAGGTATCGAAACGTCTTGCGATGAAACGGGCGTGGCTATTTATCATGCGCAGCGTGGTTTGTGTCACCATCTTCTGTATAGTCAAATTGACATGCACAGCGAGTATGGAGGCGTTGTTCCTGAGCTTGCTTCACGCGATCATATACGGAAATTAATTCCACTTATTAAGCAGCTTTTGCGTGAAAGTGATTTAGTTACTGCTGATATTGGCGCTATTGCGTATACGGCTGGTCCTGGTTTAATGGGGGCATTGCTTGTTGGCGCAGCGGTTGCGCAAAGTTTAGCGATGGCGTGGCAGATTCCGGCAATTGCTGTGCATCACATGGAGGGGCATTTACTTGCGCCTATGCTCGAAGAAAATCCTCCGGAATTTCCTTTTGTAGCACTGTTAATTTCAGGTGGTCATACTTTATTAATAGAAGTGAGGGGTGTTGGACAATATCAATTACTGGGTGAATCACTCGATGACGCAGCAGGTGAAGCATTTGATAAAACAGCAAAGTTGTTAGGTTTGAGTTATCCCGGTGGTGTGAAGCTGTCTGAGTTAGCTAATCAAGGGCGGTCTCGGTTTCGCTTTCCACGCCCCATGACAGATCGCCCAGGACTCGATTTTAGTTTTAGCGGTTTGAAAACCTTCGCGTTGACGACCTTTCAAAAAAGCGATCAGACACTACAGGATAAGGCTGATATCGCATTCGCTTTTCAGGATGCTGTAGCAGATACGATGGTCATTAAATGCCGTCGTGCAATGCAACAAACAGGGTTGAAACGGTTGGTCGTTGCAGGTGGGGTGAGTGCTAATACGCAAATTCGTGATCAATTAACCACGATGACTGAGAAAGAGGGAGGGGTAATTTACTTTCCTCGACTAGAATTTTGTACAGATAACGGTGCAATGATTGCGTATGCTGGTTATCAGCGTTTTATATCTGGATACACGCAAGGCATTGAAATATTTGCGCGTCCGCGTTGGCCAATGAGTGAATTATAAAAAAAATAAATTTATTGTTTACAGGGTTGCAAATAACTTCTATACTTACCCTTCTTCTTCGGGGGTCGTTAGCTCAGCCGGTAGAGCACCGCACTTTTAATGCGATGGTCGCGCGTTCGAATCGCGCACGACCCACCAAGAATTATCAAGCAAATTAAGTACTTAAGCGCATGCTAAGTGCTTTTTTTTTGCCTTTTGTAGTACGCATCTCACCGTACTACACTTTCACGCCAAAATCTCCCACACATTTCTCATTTTGATGCTATAAATGCACTCAAACTTAAAGCACGTTGCACACGCTTTATTCTCAAACTTAAATGTGAGGTGTAGTTATGCCCAAAAAAATAGCACCTAATACTCCGCAAAGCCTGCCGGAACTTAAGCCTAAAAAAAGTCGCAGTAACACACCCATTCCCAGCACACTCCAAACCGTTAAAGGTTTACCTGATACAGTAAAATTATACAAAGTGCCAGCAAGTGAGTTTTATTGGGTACGTTTATACGATGCTAATTGGATTAAACGTAGTACGCGTACAACCAATAAAAATGACGCAATCGCCTTTGCCAAAAACTTTTACGCTGAATGGTATAGCAATAAAGTAAATGGGGTGAGCATTGTTAAAAGCACTAAAAGCGTGACTACGTTTATTAAATGCGCTGAAGCTGTGATTGAAGAAAATAGGCAGCAAGGTTTGCGTAATGAATTATCAGCAAGCTATGTAGCAACACAGCAGCAAGTTATTAGAAATTATATTACGGAGTTTTTTAAGGACTACGATATTAAAGACGTTGATTATGCTGCACTTAACACATTTAAAACGTTTTTATACGACAAAGACATTAAGCCCGCCACTATAGCGTTGCAGTTTGCAGCACTCAAAAAAGTCATCAACTATGCAGAAATGCACAAATTTATTCCAACACGTCCCATATTTCCCAAAATTAAAAAAGACGCTGAAGCACGCCTACCATTTACTGAAAAAGAATATATCCATTTAAGACGTACAGCACGGTCATTAGTAAATAAAAAGTTTGAAATGCGAAAAAACTTAGGTGATGGGAATACACAGAAGCTTAGAAATATTGAAATAACAGAGGAAATGGACTGGCTTATTGGGTTTATGGCATACACGTTTATACGTCCAAGCGACTTAAAAACAATACAGATTAAGCACTTGGAACTTAGACAAAAAAACTATAATTATTTGTTTATGCCCATACCGGCAACTAAGAAACATGATAAACCAATCGTTTCAATGCCAAAAGCGGTCTATTTTTATAATCGCTTATTGGCATATAGAAAGAAGCAGGGCATTAGTGTAAGTGCTGATGATTACTTGTTTATGCCGCAATATAAAAACAGACAATCAGCGTATGACGCTATTGCACGGCAGTTTAATAAGATTTTGGAAGTAGCTGATTTGAAGCATACGGACACGGAAATAAATAGATCGCTATACAGTTTGCGGCATACGGCAATTATGTTTTCAGCTAAAAACAACACTAGCATTGGATATGACGTATTGGCTAAAAATGCACGTAC
>CAJBJW010000200.1 GCA_903953455.1 uncultured Pseudomonadota bacterium
CATTGGGAGATTGCGTACGATAATGTATTGGATAATTGGGTTAATGTAGAAGAGGTCCTTTTTGGAGCTATCTCTAATCAGCACAATCAGAGTAATGAGATGGACTTAGCATCGTCCTTATCGTCAGCTCCTTCCTCATCATCGTCATTAAATGAAGAAACTAAACAAGAAGGTATAATTTTAGTTTGAGCTGTTGAAATTGCTTTAGATCTTAATATAACTTTATTTTAAATAATAAAGATACAACCGATGCATCTAGCCAATACATTTATATCGAAAACGGCAGAATTTTATATGGTGATGAAGCTCGTAACGCCAAATATAATCATGACGCTGAAAATATGGCTAACGAAATAGAAAAGCTTTTGAAATCACCTACAGACGACGGTGATGAAAAAAATAATAATAATAAAAACTCGACAACTGTACTAACTGCACATTCAAAATTGATATCAACTGGCAATCGAGCTTATAAAAATATTCTAAATACCAAAATTTTAAACGCAAATGCTCAGGCGGCTTCAGCACACGCTGGTGCAAGAGCTAGCGTACTGAATACAAATATTTTAAACGCCAATGCACAAGGAGCTTCGGCAAACGCAAGTGCCAATTCTAATTTAGTAAATACGAACATTTTGAATGCACACGCTGAAGGCGCAGGTGCTAGCGCAAGTGCAAGCGCAAATGCAGTCAATACAAATCTAGGAAATGTTAGTGCACAGGGTGTATCAGCAAGAGCTAGTGCAAATGCAAGTGGAGTTAATGTTTCTGCTGGTAATGTGAGTGTGACTGGGGCCGAGGTTTACGCAACAGCTAGTGCAAAAGCTGCTAGTTTTGAAGTTGGAAATGTTAGCGTTACTGGTGCATCGGCTGGAGCTAGTGCTAGCGTAACTGGTACAGGTTTTCAAGCATTCAATGTGGCTGTTGGTGGGCCTAGTGCGTCAGTAAATGTTAGCGCTTCAGGCGCAGTCTCATTTGGAAATATTTCTATCGGTCTGAGGCCAGAGTTTAACATTGGATTAGGCTTAAACATTGGCATACCGTTTCTCGGTGGAGGTTCGTCTGGTTCTTCAGGCTCTAATAGTAGTCAAAATAATGGTAATAATTCGGATGCGAATAATAACGAGCCGTCATTTGGTGACCGAATGCAAGAAAAGTATCCAAATAGAACATACATTTACGACTCTAATGGGTTACAAAAGGAGGTAGTTCATAAAAAAGATTTAAACATAGAAATTGAAAAGAATAAAGATGAGAAAGCAGTTGACGAAATCGCCAAAGCAAAGACAACATGCCATTCATGCGATAAATGCGATAAAGTAGCAGAAAATCACAGAAAATTAGAGAATGAGGGCTATAAATATGTCGGCACTCGTGGCACTGAAAGTGAGGTTAATGCCAACTTAATCTCGCCCAGACCCGCTACTGCGTATTCCACAATTACGGGGTAGTCGTTCTTGAGATAAAGCGTAATATCCGAGCAAAGGGAAGTACACTTGCAGAACATATTCAAGTGCTTCAGTGAAAAGTGTCCCTGCACAATATCCAACTTATTCTGCTTGACTGACATGGTCGTTCCAACATGAAAAACTGTTTCCTGCTCCGCAAAATCGCCTCTGCACTTGAAAACAAGTTCATTTGATGCAGATCGTACTTCTACCGTTTCAGCCAAAGAGAACATATCGCGGATCACCTTCTTTCCAACCTGTTTCTTCTAACATGTCGGGAGGAAACTCTAAAATACAATCACCGGTTTCGGGATCATCTTGCAATTCAATAGTCCATGATTTCATTGTATCAACATCCTAATTAAGCCAATAGTGTCAATTGTGGTTAACAATATATAGTTAGCCAGCATGCCAAAAGATTTCCTAGTCCAACTAGCCCAAGCATACATGGCACAG
>CAJBJW010000201.1 GCA_903953455.1 uncultured Pseudomonadota bacterium
AATATGGGCATTTATCACACCACAGCAGAGCGTGAATTAATTAAACAAAATATGGCAAATGTCGCCCCTCTCGCTGCCATTTTGTCACCACGTGCGAATGCAATGCTTATTCAAAACAATGATGGGCAAATTCATTTTTGGACCGTCGATAATGAACACCCTGAAGTGTCAATTAAGTCTATGTGGGAAAAAGTGTGGTACGAAAGCTATCCTAAACCTGCATACATTTGGCAATCTTCTTCAGCGAGTAATGATTTTGAGCCTAAATACAGCTTAACACCCTTAGTGTTTGGCACACTTAAAGCGGCGTTTTATGCCATGTTAATTGCGGTGCCATTATCATTAATGGGCGCAATTTATACAGCTTACTTCATGTCACCCAAAATGCGTATTTACGCTAAACCTGCTATTGAAATCATGGGCGCGTTGCCTACTGTGATTTTAGGTTTCCTTGCTGGTTTATGGCTTGCGCCCTTTATTGAAGAACATCTAGCGGGGTTATTTGCTTTATTTATTATTGTGCCGCTAGGTGTGATGCTCTTTGCCTTTAGCTTACAATTTTTACCTGAACATATACGTCAACAAATCCCAGAAGGTTGGGATGCTGCGCTACTCATTCCAGTTATTTTACTTAGTGGATGGTTTGCCTTTACCGTCAGTATTCCATTTGAGGAAATGGTTTTTCATGGCACCTTGCGAGACTGGTTTAAAAACGAATTGGGCATCGGATACGATCAACGTAATGCGTTAGTGGTTGGTATCGCTATGGGATTTGCCGTCATTCCAACTATTTTCTCAATTACGGAAGATGCCATTTTCAGCGTGCCAAAACACTTAACAACGGGTTCACTCGCGTTAGGCGCAACGCCTTGGCAAACCATGTCACGCGTTGTTTTATTAACAGCAAGTCCGGGTATTTTCTCTGCCGTGATGATCGGTTTTGGTCGCGCAGTGGGTGAAACAATGATTGTGTTGATGGCAACGGGTAATACACCCGTAATGGACATGAGTGTCTTTCAAGGACTACGCACATTAGCAGCCAATATTGCTGTTGAGATGCCTGAGTCGGAAGTAGACAGTACACATTATCGGGTACTCTTTTTGGCCGCTTTAGTGCTCTTTATGTTCACGTTTGTATTTAATACGCTCGCTGAAGTGGTACGTCAGCGTCTACGTGAAAAATACAGCTCGTTATAAATAAAATAGGACTTAAAATGATTAAATCTTGGTTTAAAAGCGGTAGTCCGTGGATTTGGCTCAATGCTGCAGCTGTGAGTACTTGCTTAATAATGGTAGTGGGTGTTTTAGGACTGATTGTGGCAAGAGGTGTCGGCCATTTTTGGGCCTCACCGATCGTCCAACTGAGCTATCAAGAGGATAGTGGGGAAATTAAAACAATTATTGGTGAGCACGTTGATAGCACAGTGACGCCTGCTGTGATGGCGAAATCATCTGGTTTCAAACTTAGCGATGATGAAGATGTGCTAATTCAGTATTTAATTAAAACCGGTAACCGTGACTTAACGGGGACAGATTTTCGTTGGATTCAAGAACGCAATATTAAAGCGCAATCTCAACCAGTGGAAATGATGGTGATTGAGCGTCGTGAATGGGGTAATTTTTACGGCACACTCACTGCTATCAAAGAGAATGGTCAAGTCATTGCTACTGGTGAACAAGCATGGAAAGTATTAGACGAGCGTTTAAAACACGCACTCGAACTGCATGAGAAAATTGCGCATTTAGAGAAAAAAGAAATTGGTGCTATTAACTATGCATTAGAGAAATTACGTTTAAAACAGCGCAGTTTAGAACTCAAAAACGCGTGGAATGAGCAAAGTGCTAAGGAATTTGCTGATAAAAAACTCGCTTATGATACGGATTATAAAAATCATCAAGTGGAGCTTGCAGGACTTTATCAAGAAATTCGTCGCGATAGTTTAGTTGCCACAACAGAAAGTGGTGCAGAACTTGCGATACCATTATCAAAAATTGTGGACGTTTATCAACCCAATAAAATGGGTTTCTTCACTAAAATAACGCATTACTTTGCAAAACTTGGCGAATTCCTCAGTGAAGACCCACGCGAAGCCAATACGGAAGGTGGGATTTTCCCTGCGATTTTCGGCACAATTATGATGGTAATGATGATGTCTGTTATCGTGACACCCTTTGGTGTCATCGCGGCAGTGTATTTACGTGAATATGCAAAGCAAGGCTTTGTCACGCAACTCATTCGTATTGCCGTGAATAACTTAGCCGGTGTACCGTCCATTGTTTATGGTGTATTTGGTTTGGGCTTTTTTGTTTATATTTTGGGTGGCAATATTGATGCCCTCTTTTTCCCTGAAGCCTCACCAGCACCCGTATTTGGCACACCCGGTCTGCTATGGGCGTCAATTACGCTTGCACTCCTTACATTACCCGTCGTGATTGTTTCTACTGAAGAAGGTTTAGCGCGTGTACCACGTGCAATTCGTGAAGGGAGTTTAGCGCTAGGCGCGACGAAAATTGAAACACTTTGGCGCACCGTTTTACCAATGGCAAGTCCTGCGATGATGACAGGGTTAATTTTGGCTGTGGCTCGCGCTGCGGGTGAAGTGGCACCACTGATGCTCGTGGGTGTGGTAAAACTGGCACCTACTCTCCCCCTTGACGGTAATTATCCCTTTTTGCATTTAGATCGTAAATTTATGCACTTAGGGTTTCACATTTACGACGTGGGATTTCAAAGTCCTAATGTTGAAGCAGCGCGTCCACTCGTTTATGCGACCGCCTTACTACTCGTATTAGTTATTATTGGCTTAAATTTAGCCGCTATTATTATTCGTAATCATTTACGCGAAAAATATCGCGCCTTAGAAGGATAAATTGCAATGGCAACACAAGATAATCGATCGCACAGCTTGGATGTAAGTTCTATTTTGCGCGGGCAAAGTAAATATGACGAAATCCTTGAGCCTTGCCTCAAAGTTGAAAATCTCAACTTGTTTTACGGTAAAAAACAAGCGTTACATGGCATTAACATGGAAATGCCAAAGAAAAAAGTGACCGCATTCATTGGTCCATCGGGTTGTGGTAAATCAACGTTACTTCGCTGTATTAATCGCATGAATGATTTGGTTGACAATGTCACCATTGAAGGCAAAATTTTATTGCACGACGATAATATTTACGACAAATCAGTGAATGTTGCAGCCCTTCGTCGCCGTGTGGGCATGGTTTTCCAAAAGCCAAATCCATTTCCAAAATCAATTTTTGAAAATGTAACCTATGGCCTACGTATCCAAGGCATAAACGACAAACGTATTTTAGAAGAAACCGTTGAAACCTCTTTACGTGGCGCAGCGCTTTGGGATGAAGTCAAAGATCGCTTAAATGATAATGCACTTGGCTTATCAGGTGGTCAACAACAACGTCTTGTTATTGCACGAGCGATTGCAATTGCCCCCGAAGTGTTGTTGCTTGATGAACCCGCTTCTGCGTTAGACCCTATTTCTACGCTTAAAATTGAAGAATTAATTAATGAACTTAAAGAAAAATATACAATCGTCATTGTTACGCATAATATGCAACAAGCTGCACGTGTGTCAGATTATACTGCGTTCATGTATATGGGGGATTTGATCGAAATTGGTGCAACGACACAGATTTTTACAAAACCTGCGAAAAAACAGACTGAAGACTACATCACTGGTCGTTACGGCTAATTAATCGGAGAACATATAA
Source organism: uncultured Pseudomonadota bacterium (assembly GCA_903953455.1). Classification (GTDB taxonomy): domain Bacteria; phylum Pseudomonadota; class Gammaproteobacteria; order Methylococcales; family Methylomonadaceae; genus UBA10906. Next base: position 3,730 of record CAJBJW010000201.1, read on the forward strand.
TGAATAGATTTAATACTGGGCATCACGTATCTGAACCCTTTGATAAAGATTTAGAATCAATACGACAAAAAGTAGCATTGATGGGCAAATTAGTCGAAGAACAGCTTTCGCTTGCTGTTGAAGCGTTTACCAATGGTGATACCTATTTAGCTGAAAAAGTATTAACGCAAGACGATGAAGTGGATTTATTAGAAGCTAGCATCGACAACGAATGTGCATGTGTTATCGCTCTGCGTCAACCTGTTGGCCACGATCTTGCTTTATTAATTGATGTCATTAAAGTGACCAATGAATTAGAAAATATTGCGGCAAAAGCGGAAGGTATTGCAGATATTACCATTGAATTAAACAAATCATTACTCGTGAGTGACAGCGATGGATAACAGTAAAATAGCGCACCATATATCAGAAAATTTCAACAAAGAACTTGAAGATATTCGCAATAAAGTATTAACGATGGGTGGTCTTGTTGAACAGCAAATTGAGCAAGCTATTATTGCATTAACGTCTGGTGATATCGAACTTGCCGAATTAGTTATCCGTCAAGATAATGATATTGATGAATTCGAAATGATTATTGATGCAGAATGCACCCAGATTATTGCGTTACGTCAACCTGCTGCGTTTGATTTACGCTTATTGTTAGTAGTACTGCGTATTATTAACGAATTAGAGCGCATTGGTGATTTAGCGGAGCGCATTGCTAAAGTGGCAATTCAGCTATCAACCACCAATGAGGGCCGAACTGACGAATATCATGAACTAAAACACATGGCCGGTTTAGTGAAAGACATGCTACACGCTTCACTCGATAACTTTGCACGGATGAGTGTGGATGGAATTACCCAAATTACGGGTAGCGATGCGGCTGTAGATCGTGAATATGCGAGTATTATTCGTCAATTAATTACGCAAATGATGGAAGATCCACGCAATATTACCCGTATGCTTGATATGCTTTGGACAGTGAGAGCATTAGAGCGTATTGGCGACCATTCACGTTATATTTGTGAACATTTAATATACATGGTAAAAGGTGAGGATGTGCGTCATCTTAGTCAAGCCCAGTTAGAACGAATCATGTCACAGTGATGATTCAACTTGTCAATTAGGATTGAAAGGCGCGATAATTCGCGCCTTTTTTTATGGCGTAAATTTTTTTATTCAAGGTAGCAAAAACATGATAAAAGCAGGAATTGTGGGTGGCACAGGCTATACGGGGGTTGAATTGTTGCGTATTTTAGCGCTACATTCACAGGTGACTATTCATGCAGTGACCTCACGCACGGATTCGCAAATGCGCGTTGATGTACTTTATCCAAGCCTTCGTGGCTATCTGGGTGATTTAATATTTTGTCTGCCCACAGTAGACGCATTAAGTGAATGTGATGTCGTCTTTTTTGCAACGCCAAATGGCACCGCCATGCTGATGGCAGAAGAGTTGCTCAACAAAGGGATTAAAGTCATTGATTTATCAGCTGACTTTCGATTGAAAGACGTTGCAGAGTGGGAGAAATGGTATGGCATGACACATTCATCCCCACGTTTAGTTTCTCAAGCGGTTTATGGTTTACCTGAGTTGCACCGAGATGCACTTAAAAATGCAGATTTAATTGCCTGCGCTGGATGTTATCCTACTGCGGTGCAACTAGGCTTCGCGCCTTTACTTGAAGCGGGGGTTATCGATGCAACGCATTTAATTGCCGATGTAAAATCAGGCGTAAGTGGGGCTGGGCGTAAAGCTGAAATCGCAACACTGATGAGTGAAACAGGTGAAAGTTTTAAATCTTATGGTGTGAGTGGTCATCGACATTTACCTGAAATTGCTCAGGGCTTAAAAGCCATGACAAATCAACACGTCAATTTAACATTTGTACCGCACTTAACGCCGATGATTCGAGGAATACATGCCACACTTTATGCGTCGTTGACACACGAAATTACGCAATCTCAGCTACAAGCATTATTTGAAAAACATTACGCAGATGAAAATTTCGTGGATGTATTACCACAAGGTTCACACCCCGATACCCGCAATGTACGTGGGAGTAACCGCTGTCAAATTGCTGTCCATCTCCCACAAAACGGGAAAACGGTTGTCGTTTTATCTGTGATTGATAATTTGGTAAAAGGCGCAGCGGGGCAAGCAGTTCAGGCGATGAATCTTCGTTTTGGATTCCACGAAAATCACGGTTTATCAACAGTCGCGCTGTATCCATAATTATTGACTATATCACTGTGAATAAGCCATAATTTAGCAAATTTAACCTAAGCAATATATTTAAACTATGACAAATCCAATAATTTTTACCGACAGCGCAGCAACAAAAGTACACACATTAATTGAAGAAGAAGGTAATACACAATTAAAATTACGTGTTTATGTATCTGGCGGTGGTTGCTCAGGCTTTCAATATGGTTTCACTTTTGACGAAGAAGTGAATGAAGATGACACACAAGTAGAGAAAAATGGCGTCACCGTATTGATTGATTCCATGAGTATTTCTTATTTAAGTGGCGCTGAAATCGACTATAAAGAAGATATTTCAGGTGCACAATTTGTTATCCGCAATCCAAATGCGACAACGACTTGCGGTTGTGGTTCGTCTTTTTCTGCATAACTATTTCTTCACATCATTGTCGTGACCAACGTAGGATATATTTCCTGCGTTGATAACCATCATAAAAACGCATTTTTATACCTATCGTTAAAGTTTTCTAAAGAGCAATAAATTATAGTCTCTGCTATGCTGTGACCCTGATAAAGTAGCCAAGGAAATTTTCATGAATCACAAACACGCCATTTCTTGTCCAAATTGTGCACACCAATTTAATGCAGATGAATTACTGTACCGTCAAATTGAAGATAATTTACGTCAATCTTTTAGCGTAGAATTAGCTGATAAACAAAAACAGTTTGATCAACTCACAGCAACGCTCAACGCACAAAAGTTGCAACTTGATTACGAAAAACAAACTCTGCAAACAAAAATAGCGCAAACAGTTGAAGAACAAGTCAGAAATGAAAAATTACTTCTAGAGCAAACACTGCGCAGTGACATCAAAATAACGTTAGAGGCACAACTGTCAACGCAAATGGAGGCTATGCGCACCGAACTCAATTCGCAATCCGAAAAACTACAAGAATTTAACAAAGCTAAAGCGGATATAGAGCGTTTGACACGTGAGAAAATGGAATTAAAAGGTGATATTGAGGCGCAAGCAGAAGCGAAATTAACTCAATTACTACGCGAAGAAAAACAAAAAATTGAGAGCAATCTTGAACTCAAAATGCGTGATAAAGAACACGAAATTGAACGATTAAAAAATCAGATTCAAGAAGCACAGCGTGTTGCAGAGCAAGGTTCTATGCAGGCACAAGGCGAAGTTCAAGAACTTGCAATTGAAGAATGGTTGCGCGATCAATTTCCCTTTGACGAGATTGCCGAA
>CAJBJW010000202.1 GCA_903953455.1 uncultured Pseudomonadota bacterium
CATGCGCTTCAACCGTATTGAGTATTTTCAAAAATCTATCCCAATCATCGTAGTCAGCGCGATTATCCATATCAAAGGTTGCACCAATACGGATTAGGAGAACCAGCATATTGGGATGATAATTTTGTGCAAGCACCATCATGGTTGCCACTGCTCGAACCGCCCCTTCCCTTGCTTGTGGACTGAGGCTATCCATTAAATCATCCGTGAGAATCTGCTGAGCAAGATATTCTGAAAGCGTCCCAAAATCCTGTAATGGGAATAGCAATCCCACTAAACGCTGTTCGAGAGCCTCCTTCACCAAACTTATCCATTAATACAATTCTCGCCATCAGTAGCATCCTCAAAATAATTGGAAAAACATTAATATTTAATTATACTTACCGATATTTTCTATTGAATTCCCAAAAGCGCATTACTTGATGTCTAAAAAAATTTTGCAAAATTTACTTTTTATATTTAGTACTTTCACAGTAGACCATGTAAATGCCGATGAATCAGTCAAAAGTATTGAACAAAAAAAACGAGAATTACTTGCTATTGAAAGTCGTCTTGACAAAAAAATGCAAGCTATCGAAGCAAAACTAAAGGAAATTGACATAAGAGAAGCTAGAGAAAAGTCTATTCCTATCGCTACTGTTATGACGCCCGCTGTAAAAAAAGAATTGCCTGAAAACTTACCTGAAACAACAGCCGAAAAAGAAAAAAAACCACTTAATTTACCTGCATCACTTAGTTATGGTGCAAAAGGATTTGAATTTAAAACCAATGACAATAAATTTGCGTTAGCTATTCAAAACCGTTTACAACTGCGTTACGCAAACCCTTTCGATTATGATCCACGCTCACTAGCAAATTTAGAACAAGACCAAAGTTCGTTTATGGTTCGTAGAGCACGAACAAAACTTACAGGTTATCTTTATTGGTCATGGCTTAAATACTATCTTCAATACGATTGGTCACAACCCGTTTTGCGTGACATGAATTTAGACATAACTCAATTTTCTCAAATGAGTTTGCGTCTAGGACGAGCGAAAGTAATTTACAACGATGAGCGTGTCACATCATCGGGCAATCAACAATTTGTGAATCGCTCAATTGTGAACGATATTTTTACCGTAGATCGTCAACAAGGTGCGCAACTTTACGGGCGTTTATTTCCAAAAGATTGGTATGATTTTAGTTATGCACTAGGTGTGTTTTCAGGTCAAGGTGTTGGTGAACGTAATAATGACGATGATAAAATGATGTATTCCGCACGGTTACAATGGAATTTTTTGGGCGATGAGCTCTCCTTTTCACAGTCTGATATAGAGTTTCACGAAAAACCCGCTGCCAGTTTTGCGATTGCAGCAGTGACAAATACTAGTCGTTGTACGGCGTTTGAAACCGATAACAACAGTTGCCGTGTTTTACCAGGTTTTAAACTTGGCGCACCGGGGCAATATGAAGTCAATCAAGCAATGGAAGAGTTGCGTTTCAAATGGCGCGGTTTTTCATTTCAACACGAATTGCATTTCAAAAATATAGATGACAGATTGATTGCCGCTAACCTTAAAAGTAAAACAGATTTAATGGGCGGTTATGTGCAAGCGGGTTATTTTCCACATGATTTAATTCCACTAGTGCCAAAACAATTAGAATTTGCAATGCGCTACGCGGCTGTTGATCCAAATAGAGACATCGATAACAACATGCAACAAGAATTGACAGGTGCGATGAATTGGTTTTTCTCTGGACACAGCAATAAATTATCATTTGAAGTTAGTCACTTAACCGTTGAAGATCCGACTAAAAATATCAAAAAAGATGAGGAACGTGCTCGTGTTCAGTGGGATATTTCATTCTAAACTCGAACTGTGCATGCCTGTTTCTCATAAATCAAAGCAAACGAATATAGTGATTCAATTTATTTAGAGCGTCGGGGGAAAGAGGCAGGAGTTATGCGACTATAAGGCCA
>CAJBJW010000203.1 GCA_903953455.1 uncultured Pseudomonadota bacterium
ATCCCTGCCGTTCATTAAATCTAAGCGTCCCCAATCAACTTTTAAATCTTTTGCAAAATTGGTAATTGCTGATGTTTGCGTGGGTGTTAAATCAAAAATAAACCAATCTTGCTCTGTCATTTCAATGTTTTGTTCTTTACGCCAGTCCAAGCCTTTTAAATTTGCACGACTTCGTGAGAATGCAAATTGGTTATCACCGCATAAAAATACCGTAATATCAGCATCACTGTTGATTTTTTCCTGTAAAAACCAAGGAAAATCAGGATGCAGTGTTTCAGTTTTTACTTCTGTTGTAAATAATGCTTTGTTAGTTGTGGTGAGTCCAGACGTTAATGATTTTGCGACAATGTCTTTGCCACATAATTTATCAACGCCGGCAAGTTGAAAGCTGATAAGCGTTTTGGGTATTTGAAAATAGTTGGCGGCTAAATTCAAAATATTCATTTTGCCCATGTGATTATGAAAATCGGGCGGATTGCCTTTGACTAATCCGCGAATTCGACACCAATGGTAAAGTTCACGAAAAATATATTTCGCTTCTTCAACAATAAACGGTTCTTCATCCATTAGATAAAAATTAAATGCTTTCCACCAAAATGCACGGGTAACTGTATTTGAATTGATGCTGTGTCCTGCAGGATTGGAAATTTCCCAATAATCAGGGGTGAATTCTAAATGATATTCTTTGCAAAGGTTGTAATTGAACCGAAAGGCGCTGTGTCCCAACTCTTGAATAAGAAGGTCGCTAGTGCCATCCAGCGAACCTGTAAATAATAATAGCACTAGCAACGCTCCAAATCATGCAGCATAGATTAATAAATTAATCACTATCAGCGTCTCTAGGTTTTCCAGTAAAATCAAATGTTTGAGTACCATTCATTGTCATGTAAACTGGTGTATCATTTAAAGATACTACTGTTTGCTGGTCATGACTGTATTTTGTTTGAATGTCATCAATTGTGATTGCCATTGGTTCAGAAGCAATCAACATAGGGGTAATTAAAGCGGCGAGTGTAATCATGATAATTTCCTTTAAAAAGTGATATGATTCTTGCTAAGTTTATCCATCAATAATTTTGATAGGATGCCGATGATTATAGAATGTCGGCATTTTGTTTTACATCAACCCTCATTGGTTATTTAACCCGCAGGACTGTAGATAGATGCTTTTACACGATAATATTCGTTTATTTAGACAAGCTAAAAATTGGACGCAAGAAGATATTGCATGTCGACTCAATATGTCACCAAATGGTTATGGTGGAATTGAGCGAGGTGAAACGGATGTTAACTTATCCAGATTAGTGCAAATTGCTGATTTATTCGAAATTCAATTATCAGAATTATTTGGTTTTGATGGGAAAAATACGCTTAATTTCGGTGCCAACAATAGTGGAACGCAAACTCAACACAATAATCAAAATAACTGCACGATTGGTGCATGTACACCTGATTATGTAGAACTCAAAATTGAATTTGAAAAACAACAAGTTCTCGTTGAACAACAAAATAAGCAAATAGAATTATTAAATGAGATGATTGCTTTAATGAAATCGAATAATTCTTAAAAGCGAGTGAATTATGTGCCTAGCTGTCCCAGCAAAAATTATTCACATCACGATGACCGATGACGATTTACTGCGCACAGGTGTGGTGGATTTTTCAGGTGTGCAAAAAGAAATCAGTTTGGCGTACGTGCCCGAAGCAGTGCAGGGTGATTATGTGATTGTTCATGCGGGCTTTGCGATTTCGCTACTCGATGAATCAGAGGCGCTTGAGAGTTTGCAGGCTTTTGATGATTTAGCGGCGTTTGAAGCAACTTTATGAATTACACGACAGCATTTCGTAATCCGCAACTTGCCCAAAAATGGGTCACTGCGATTAAAACGCTGGCGACGCAACATTGGCGCATTATGGAAGTATGCGGTGGCCAAACGCA
>CAJBJW010000204.1 GCA_903953455.1 uncultured Pseudomonadota bacterium
AGCAAAACTGATTTTACGTGCATGGTATAAACTAGCGGCTAAAAAAAAATCAGCAGCTTGATGTCCAAATGGTTGCAATACTTCATCAAACTCGGAATGAATGTTTAATAACATTTTATTATTCGAACCAAGTAATTTTGTTTCCTGTCGCACGTTCATAAAGTGTTTCAGGTGAAATATCAAAACCGCATGACCACGCTAATGTTGGCCAGCTATCAAGATAAAAATTTTTAAATTCGTTTATGTTTTTTAGTGGTGCAGCAAGGGTGTATCGCTCGATAATATCAAGCAAATCCACAACACCTTCTTCACCTGTATTGAATTTGAGTTTAATTCGATAATCACTTTGATAATTGGCTTCAGATACAAAAATCATCTTACCTCCTAAACTAATGGCGTTAACTTATGAAACTCTTTTGAATCCCACATCGTCATTAATTCACTTTGATGTAATTCAGCCCATTCTTCAACTAAACCACGTACTTTAGCGGGTAAGTGACCATTCATGACATTAAGAGTTTGAATATTAATAACAGCTCTATATTCATTGTAGCGAACGTGAAAATGCGGTGGATTATGCTCATCAAAATACATACTGATAATAATCCCAAGAAAACGGCAAATTTCAGGCATTTCAATTACTCCGTTTCAGCAAGACGGTTTTTAATTAACGATTCTAACTGCGCTTGAACTTCAGGTGTTTGCTCTGCTGGCTCAATGTAATATGCCCATTGCTGCTTGAGGTTTGAATCTGGATTTGCCATAGACCATAACCGCCCAACACTGTTTTGTACAAGGTATTTTACAATCCAGTTTGGCGTAAATAATTGCGTGGCCGCTGGAATATCTTCACTTTTAACCACTTTACCAATGACGGCATCTTTCTTTTCAGAAATGTAAAATTGATACAACCAGCCAATGACTTCGACATTTTGACAGGTGTCGGGTGTCATCGCTTCGCGGGTATAAGCCAAAATCGAATTACCCGAAAGTAAATCATCGGGTATTAACAATTCGGTGTAATCTTCAATGCGCTCGAACAGGAACGGCATGGCTTTATTCCAAGAATTACAAGCCGCCACGACGAGGAGTCGATAGGCTTCACCTTGGGGATCATGACTGGGAATTTTTTCGCCAAGTAAATCGACTATTTGCTGGCGAACTTTATCCGCCACCATCATGTCATCAATGTGCCCCATCTTGGCTTCAGCTAAAATTTCGGGTTGAAATTGGCCAGGATCGGCTGGCGAAACAATACCGACGCGGTTATAGCGATTCACGTCCATGAAACGCAGCGCACAGAAACGATTGAACCAGATGTAGGCAACGCGCTCGATAACTTGGTCTTTTGTATCTTTCTGAATAGCGTCCTCAAGTTTTTTAACGGCATCTGGGCTTTCGCGTCGCGCGGCACTGTCTTCAGATAAAACTAATTTGAGTTTGGCCGTGACTTGCTCTAGTAAACTACGACGCGCGTATTGGGCAAAGCGTTTGAGTTTGGTGGTTTCCATGTGGCTCACTAAAAGTCTTTGAGTAAATCTAACATTTCAAGCAAATCGCCGCGTCTAAATGTCGCAGATAGTTGCTGTAAAGAAATTTCACGGGTGCCGTAACACAATTTCAGTGCTAGTTTAATTTCGTCGACCGCTTTCTGATGATAATCCGCTTGCTTTGCATCAAATATGTCATGTAATTTTTTAAAGTTTTGGTGTGATATATCCTGTAATCGAATGCCTTGATCAGTTAATAGTTGTTTACCAATCAACATACTGATGTAATGGGATGCGTAAGGCAAGAATTCAGCAGGATTTTGTTGCGACGGGCGTTTGCGTTCATTCTCAACCGTTCGAAAAATCAAGACAGATAATAAGGCCTGTGAAGCATTTAACCCAT
>CAJBJW010000205.1 GCA_903953455.1 uncultured Pseudomonadota bacterium
GCGTATCAGCTCTAATATTGCCACCAATTCTTGTTGCCTCTTGGTTAGTGGCCCTAACTCTTCCGATAACCAAGGGAATAAACTGATTTGAATGCTCAGTCATGTTTGTGATAAAGTTTTTCGTAGCCCGCTCATATTATTGATAGTAACGGTTATTTTGCGATTCTATTTTATCATTTCAGAGCGCGTGTTTTTCTTTTTTCTTGGCCAATCTAGACATAAATCAACTCACTTTCAGCCGTTTTGCAAGTTGCTCAAGCGTAATGCCATTTCGGAACTTATTCCACTGCTCCCTTTTAAAATACGATTTAATGTAGAAGGTGCCACATCTAATTTCGCGGCTAATTGCCTTCCAGTAATACCAAAAGGCTCCATATATATTTCCTGAATAAATTCACCTGGATGAGGGGGATTGTGCATACTCATTACTGGTAATCCTCGTAATCAATGATAAACGTATGTCCGTCATGAAATTCAAAAGTCACTCGCCAGTTGCCATTTACCCAAATCGATCACCTTGATTTCTCTGCTCCCACTAAAGAATAAAGCCTAAAACTAGGGAAATTCATATCTTCAATGCGAGCAGTCGTATCTAATGCCGTTAATTGCATTCGAAGTCGCTTGGCATGCTCAGGCAAGATACCAGCAACTGACCCAGTATCAAAAAACTTTTTAAGGCCTTATGGCGCAATGACTTTATCATGAAAATAATGCAACAGATTGCGCAATGCGCAACAATTTAAAATCATACTTCCCCCATCATTCATCATTGATTCCAACATCATTTCCATATTCATCAAGATAAGACACGGCAATCATTAGAAAGTTAAGCCTTCTGCTTGAAGCCTTATAGCCATTCGCTGTTCTGTTGATAATCGCCGCAAATTACTCACCATAAATCCCATGCGTGGATGCGCTGCAAATTGCATTTCGTGGCGATCTAGAAAATTCCAGAACAACGTAGTGAAGGGACAAGCATCTTCTCCTGTTGCTTTTTCAGGGTTAAAACGACAGTGCTGGCAGTAATTACTCATTTTTTGAATATATTTGCCGCTGGCAATATAGGGTTTAGATGCCATTAAGCCTCCATCGGCATATTGGCTCATTCCAAGCGTATTGGGCAGTGTAACCCAATCCACTGCATCCACGTAAACGGCGAGATACCACGCATGAACTTGCATTGGTTGCACTCCATAAAGTTGCGCAAACAAGCCTGTTACCATCAGTCGCTGGATGTGGTGTGCATATCCGTGTTGCAAAGTTTGTCCAATTGATTGTCGTAAACAATTCATGTCGGTGTCGCTCGTCCAATAAAATTCAGGTAAATCATGCTGTGCATCCAGTGCATTCCATTGCGTCCATTGCGGCATACGCAGCCAATATAAACCGCGTACATATTCTCGCCAGCCCAATATTTGACGAATGAAACCTTCCACAGCAGCGAGTGGGGCAAGGTTTTGCAGGTAACACGCTTCAGCTTGTTTAATGACATCCAGAGGCGAAAGCAGTTTGAGATTGAGTGAACTGGCAAGCAGTGAGTGATTAAGAAATGGCTGGTCTTGCCACATAGCGTCTTGAAAAGTCCCAAACTGTGGCAGGGCGTGTTTGAGAAAATGTGCTAAAACTTGCTGGGCTTGTGAGGATGTCACCGCCCAATTAAAGTCACTCAGAGAACCAGGATGAGAGGGAAAGCGATTCTGCACCAAATTGAAGACTTCTTCACTGATTTGATCGTTTTGTAAGGTAAATGAAGGCGGCAGTCCACTAGGACCGCTTTTAGGGAAAGATTTGCGATTGTCATGATCATAATTCCACTGACCTCCAGATGGTTGCTTATCATCTGCCATAAGAATATGGTGCTTTTTACGCAACTCACGGTACCAAAATTCCATGCGCAATTGTTTACGCTCGCTTGCCCAGGCTTGAAAATCGGCTGGTGTGGACAGAAAATGGTTGTCATGCAATAGATTGAGCTCAATACCATAGCTTTCACAGGTGGCTTTGATTTCTGCCCATACGCGATAATCACCGGGATGAACCATGCGCACCTCTTTAGGTTTCATGGCCTGCAAACAGTCACCTAATGCCTGCGCTAGCGATGGGAAATGATGTTGTTCAAGCTTTAAATAATGTAGAGGGTAAGCTCGTAAGGTGACTTCGGCGGCAAAATGACGCATGGCACTTAAAAACAGCGCAATTCGCTGCTTATGTGACCAAACATGGGTAGATTCAACATGAACTTCAGCCATCCAAAGCAGGTCTTGCTGGCGATCGAAATCGTTGAAAATGCTTGAATCAAGATTCAATTGATCGCCAAGGATAATACATAATCTACGCATAAATGGTCTCTTAGTGGCGACTGCGGCGACAATAATTGGAACAATACTTTACTTCCTCCCAGCACGTTGCCCATTTCTTACGCCACGTAAACGGACGCTTGCAAACGATGCAAATTTTTTGTGGAAGATTACATTTTTGGTGTGTCATAGACTCGCTTACGCTGATTGCGGACGGCTAATGGTATAGCGTTGAATAAATTCACCCGTTGGGTCGTATTCACGCTGTTGCTTGGCAATATTAAATTGTCGCCGACCGCGCGGGTCTGTGCCAACGCCCGCCAAATATTGCCAATTACCCCAATTGCTAGCAGGATCATAGTCAATCAATTGTTCTTCAAACCAAGCGGCGCCAAAACGCCAATCCAAGCCTAATTCATTGCGGCATTATCATGTAAGCGTAAATCATGACGAAACCAAAATAACGCATTCATGCGGCAATTCCTTAAGGGGTAAAGCAAACGCCTGCATAATCAAATAACTGACCCGAATCTTCTGCGGCTAAACATTGCATGACATGGATTAAATGGCGAGCGGTAAATTCAGGTGTTTGCAGATGATCGGGTGCTACATTGCGTTTAAAAGGTTCAGACAAAGGTGTATCAGTCGTACCCGGTTGCAAGCCAACCACAATAGTGGGTCGTTTCATACGCTTGAGCTCAATAGCAAAGTTTTTGATTAACATATTGAGTGCCGCTTTACTGGCACGGTAAGAATGCCAACCTCCGATTTGGTTATCGCTAATACTACCAACGCGTGCGGACAATATACCAATAGTGGTTGAATGATTGGGGTTAAGCTTGGCTAGTAATTGCTTCACGAGCAAGGTTGGGCCAATTGTATTGACAGTAAAGGCATGTAATAGATGATCCGCTTCTAGGCTGCGCCAGGTCTTTTCAGGATGTAAAATATCGTCATGTAACCATCCCGTCGCGATAAATACCCAATCTATATTTACATTTTCAGGTAAAATTTTTAAAGCATTGTTAATGCTGATGGAATCAGTAATATCGAAAGCAATGTCTTGAGTAGGCACTCTCAACTTCACTAATTTAGCAGTGTCTCGTGCTAAACGAATCAACGTAATTGATGGAAATTGCTCCGCTAGTTGCAGGCAAAAAGCCTGACCAATTCCCCCAGAAGCCCCTGCTACCAATACACACTCAGGCGGCGCATTGGATTGACGTTTTAAAATAGACTCAGTCATTATAAACCTCCAATTAAAGCTAATTAACTACCAGATAATTAAAAGTTAATATCTCAAAATATTAACGATTATAAAAGCTATACAGCTTGTTATCGCACTGTAAGTGTTTGTATTGCTAAATATTGATTAATTACGCGATGCTCAACTTATAAGAAGAATTGAAGACATGAAAATAATTTCTAAGCAAGATTCTACACTATTGAATAAATCACTGCTAAATTGGAGTATCGCTTTTGGAAGTTATTTTTTACTGTTTAATTTGGTCTCGCTCATGCTCAGCTATAAGCTCCATTATCACCACATCACAAGCCCCAC
>CAJBJW010000206.1 GCA_903953455.1 uncultured Pseudomonadota bacterium
CCATTTTAGATGGTATGGCGTGGCTTGGGCTTGATTACGATAATCCAGAACCTTTTTTTCAAACGTCGCATTTTCCACGCTATAAAGAAATCATTGCGAAATTGATTGAAAATGGACACGCCTATTATTGTGATTGTAGCAAAGAGGAATTAGAAACGTTGCGTGAGCAACAAATGGCCAATAAAGAAAAGCCACGCTATAACGGTAAATGTCGAGAAGTAAATAAACCAGTAAGCGATAAAACAGTAGTGCGTTTTAAAACGCCTATTGAGGGCGCGATACATATTGGCGATTTGGTGAAAGGGGAAATTGTTGTTGCCAATAAAGAGCTTGATGATTTGGTTATCGCAAGAGCAGACGGCTCGCCTACGTATAATTTGACTGTCGTCGTAGATGATATGGATATGCAAATTTCGCATGTGATTCGCGGTGATGATCATATTAATAATACACCACGCCAAATTAATATCCTCAACGCACTCGATGCAAAATTACCAGCATACGCGCATTTACCAATGATTTTAGGTTCTGATGGTGCGCGATTATCAAAACGCCATGGCGCGGTAAGCGTGATGCAATTCCGTGACGAAGGTTATTTGCCACAAGCCTTGCTAAAGTATTTAGTGCGCTTAGGGTGGTCGCATGGCGATCAGGAAATTTTCTCTATTGATGAAATGATTTCCTATTTCGAGCTTGCTGATGTAAATGGCGCGGCATCGACGTTTAACATGGAAAAATTATTGTGGCTCAATCATCACTATTTAATGCACAGTGATCCAAACGATATCGCACCGCATTTAACATGGCATCTCGCGCAATTGGGTATTGATGCAAAAAATGAATTGGTTGATATTTTAGAGTTGATTAAAGCACAACGTGAGCGTTGTAAAACATTGGTTGAAATGGCAAATACCAGTGTTTATTTTTACCGCGAATTTGAGGATTATGATGAAAAAGCGGCGAAAAAAGCATTTGTTGACGGCAGTGATGTGGTTCTTGCTGCGCTTTGTGAAGCATTTTCAACCGTATCAACCTGGGAAGCGCAACTACTTCACACCATCATCAAAGACGTTGCAGAAAAATTGGAGCTTGGGCTTGGTAAAGTTGCCCAGCCACTGCGTATTGCGGTATGTGGGACGGGTGTTTCGCCTTCAATTGATATCACGCTTGCTATTTTAGGCAAAGAAAAAACGCTAGCACGTTTGCAACGTGCAATAACGTTTATTCAAGCAAAAGCAGCTGTTTAATTTTTATGTTTAAACGCTTACTTGATAATTTGAATACTGCCGTTTTAGTGTTTGATGAGCAATTATATTTGCGCTATCTCAATACTTCAGCAGAAGTTCTGTTAGCGGAAAGCACACGCCAATTACTGGGCGTTTCAGCTAAAAACTTGTTTAAATCATCAGATAGTGCGTTTTTAACGAATTTATCACATTGCCGCGATACAGGATCGCCCATTATAGACTACGCCCTGGAGCTGCATCATGGTGATAATCCGAGTGCGTTTGTCAATGTAACTATTACGCCTGTTGGTATTAATAATGAAAGTATTAACGAGTTAATTGTTGAATTGCAGCCGATTGATAATCGAATGCGTATTTCACAAGAGGAACAGTTATTGTCGCAACAAAATACCGCGCGTCTCATGGTGCGCGGTCTTGCGCATGAAATTAAAAACCCGCTAGGTGGGTTGCGCGGCGCGGCGCAGTTGCTTGATTTGGAATTGTCTTCTGTGGAGCTTAAAGAATATACGCAAATTATTATTGATGAAGCAGATCGATTAACAGATTTAGTCAATCGAATGCTGGGGCCAAATGAAGTGCCCAATAAACAATTTCTCAATATTCATGAAGTGTTAGAGCGTGTGCGCTGGTTGGTTCAAGCGGAAGTAAGTCCAACTATTCGTTTGCGCTGTGATTATGATCCGAGTTTGCCTGAAATTTTAGGTGATAAAAATCAATTAATTCAAGCAATATTAAATATTGTACGTAATGCGGTGCAAGCATTGGGCGAAAAAGGCACGATTACGCTTAAAACGCGGATTTTTCGCCACATCACTATCGAGCGTAGGCGCTACAAGCTGGCTGTTCGATGTGAAATTATGGATGACGGCATTGGCATTTCACCTGATATGATCAATAAGATTTTTTACCCCATGGTGACAGGTCGCGCCGACGGCACGGGGCTTGGTCTATCCATTGCTCAGGCTTTAATTACGCAACATCAAGGCGTCATTGAATGTAGCAGTAAGAAAAATCATACGGTGTTTGCGATTACGCTTCCGGTTCTTTCGCCTTAGGCACGCGACGTTTGCCGATATTCTTTTGATCGCGGTGACGAACTTTTATTTTAGGTGCTTTTTCTTTTTTGGCTTCCACTTTAGTTTTGCCACCTACGGATTTTCCAGATGCTTTGAGTTTTTTGGGGCCTTGGAATTTTCCTGCTAATTCGTCAATTTTGCGACGAATAAAGTTTTGGCGTAAAAAACGCTCAATACTTGCCATCAAATTCCATTCCGTATGTTTTACGAGCGTAATGGTTAAGCCGGTTTCGTCACTGCGTCCTGTACGGCCAATTCGATGCAGGTAATTAATTCCGTTGCGAGGCACTTCAAAGTTAATGACTAAATTGATGTCTTTGATATCGAGTCCACGCGCCGCTAAATCGGTTGCGACGAGAATATTCACCACGCCATCTCGAAATAATTTCATCACGCGCTGGCGTTCTTTTTGATCCATTTCACCATGAAGCACAATGGCGCGAAGGCCTTTATCTCGAAGAGGATCACAAAGCGCACTGGCTTGCAGGCGACTATTACTAAACACAATGGCTTTTGTGTACGTTTCATTTTCAAGTAGCCATGCGAGTACTTTTTGTTTGTGCGCGGTATCGTCGGTTAAGACTATTTGTTGCTCAATATGGGGGAGTTCATCGCGCAGTGTATTGAGTGCAATAAGCTCGAAGCGTTTAAGTAATTTATCGGCCATTTTAAGCACACCCGCATGGGTGAGCGTGGCTGAGAAAAGCAAAGATTGGCGTTGTTCACTGCAATGTTTAGCAATGGTCAGTACGTCCTCGCTAAAGCCCATATCCAGCATGCGATCCGCTTCGTCGAGAATAAGCGTTTCTAAGTTTTCAAAAGGCGCTACATCAAGCGTTAATAGCTCAAGTAATCGTCCAGGCGTTGCAATAATGACAGCCGTATTTCGGCGAAGCAGCGTTTGTTGTTTTTTGAAATCTTCACCACCTGTGATTAAACCGGCTTTCAATGGCGATCCGTCGAGTAATTGTTGGCATTGCAAATAAATTTGCTGCCCCAATTCTCTGGTTGGAACGAGCACTAACGCCCGTGTGCCTGCATAATAATTCGCATTAACAAGCAAATGATGTAGTGTGGGCAATAAAAAAGCTAAGGTTTTGCCACTCCCCGTTTTTGCGCTGACGAGTAAATTTTGGCGCGCTAAAATAGGAGGAATAGCTCGCTGCTGAACTTGCGTTGGCTTTTCAAAGCCGTTTTTGGCTAAGGCTTGTGCTAGAATTGAATGTAGATTGAAACTGGAAAAGTCTGCAAGTGCAGGCGCTTGCTCTGCTGGAAGTGTGTCTGTCATTAAAAATACAAATAAATTGAAAAGTTGCGCTTATTGTACAGCAAGCGTTAGGAATAGAAGGATTGTATTGCACTAATGGTGCTTGTTTCTCTTCAAAAATAAAATCAATGTACAAAAATGCTAAAAGTAAATATTCTGAATAATATTATTGAAAACAGGAAGTAGAAGAGTTTTGATTTTTTGATGTGGGGCACTTGAGAGGTTGTAATGATGGCGATGGACTAGGGATTCGAACCCCAGGAACCTTTCGGTTCAACGGTTTTCAAGACCGTCGCTTTCGACCACTCAGCCAGTCCACCTAAACATTACTTGATTATTATAACCTGGATATTTATTTTTGCAACAAAAAAGTGAAATTTACAGCCATATTATCATTGGATTTTAATACAAGTCGACTGGGTCAACATCAATTGACCAGCGTACTTTTTGGCCTGCGTTAATTCCACTAATTAGCGGGACAAGTTGACGTAGTAGTCGATGTAGTCCATTTCTGCTTTCATGTTGCAGTAATAATTGATAGCGATATTGTCCTGCACGTCTTGCCATGGGTGCGGGAATAGGGCCTAAAATCTGAACTTGTGATTCATTGACTGTTTGCGCAAGATCAGCAACAGATTGCAGGAAGTTTGCGGGGACTTCTTCTTTGTCGCTATGGGCGCGAAATAGTGCTTGATAACTAAAAGGGGGGAGTTTTGCCAGTTCTCTCTCTTGTAGTGCAAGGGTTGCAAATCGACTATAACCGTTGCGTAGCAGTTCAACTAAAAG
>CAJBJW010000207.1 GCA_903953455.1 uncultured Pseudomonadota bacterium
ATAAAAATCCAAACTTACAGCAAAACCACTACAAGAATGGTGAATGAAACACATTCTTGAACTGGCAATGGTCATTAACTCTGTCCAGGTAACATTCCAACAGATCCAGGTTTAATACGTTTACAGGTGACGACAACGTCTTCTAAATGACATTGTTTTTTATTCCCTGTTTCACCTTTGCAATCCGAACAAAGTAACTTTCCTGTATTTTTCACTCCTTCAACATGCCAACCATATCCCTGTTTTTGACAAAATATTTTGCTGTATTTATCGACCGTATACTGTTTTTGAGCATTTTCCTGTGCTGCACTTTCTGTCATACAAAGTGAAGGCAGCGTATTAGCCATTAAGTCACGATAAACATACTCTGTTGCCTGAGTGGTACTTGACACTAATAGCAATAAGAATATTAAGCTAATTCTTTGTAATATCATTTCACCCTCCCTTAATTTAAGACGCGAATATTCATTAAGGCAGCTTCTTCTTCAAGTTGCTGTTTAATTGGCTCGAATTTATCGCTCTCACTTTTCTTCACAATGGCAAGCGTCGTTAATAAAGCCAACACTAACGCCCCCACATAGAGCCAGAAACGATCATTTTTTTCTATTTCTTCTTGAGACATCGCATATCACCTCATAGTGATTGTTATTATTATTTTTTTCTAAACGATTAAAGAGTTTGTCATTAAATCTCACCTTGTTATGGCGATTCGATACTATTGAATTCCTGTTAAATTGTCAATTAAAATATCGAATCGCTATGATTAGAATGCGATGATTTAAAAAAACGTTATACTATCGCTTTATTCTTACCGGAGGCCATTAACCCATGAAAATAACAACAAAGATTTTGTCCACGGCGGTATTCACCGTTTTATCTCTCAGCGTAAATGCCAGCGATGATGCGCATCATTTAAACCAACTTTATCAAGAAAACTGTGCAAGTTGTCATGGCGCAGATCACGGCGGCTATATTGCTCCTGCACTCAACGCTGATACACTCAAAGGTCGCAGTCCAACTGCACTTCGCAGTATTATTATGACAGGCAGTTTCGACACCTTAATGCCTCCGTTTTATGGCAAGTTAGCTGATGATGATATTCGCGGTCTTGTTAAACATCTTCAATCCACACCAAAACAACCCAATCCCGCATGGACACTTGAGGATATGAAAAAATCCGTCCAAGTTTACGTTCAAGACGAAAGCACCTTGCCAAGCAAACCTACCTATGAGATTGACAGCATGGACAATATCATAGGCGTTGCGGCACGTGGAAAATATGGACGAGGCGCTGGCTCGAAAGCCGTATTTATCAACAGCTCAACACACAAAGAAATAGGTGAAGTGCCTACTGGCACAGCGGCGCATATCATTGAATTCAATCCAACCAATCCACGTTGGGCGTATGTCAAAACCGATACAGCTGAAATTTTCAAAATTGATTTATATTCCATGAAAGCGGTTCGTAGCATTAAAACAGGCATGAACGGCCCAGGTATTGGCATTTCACGCGACGGCAAATACATTATGGCAGGATCATTTGTTCCTCATAATGCCGTGATTTTAAATGCTGATACACTTGAGCCACTCAAAACCTTTGAACTTGAAGGCGTTGATCCCGACGGCAAAATGGTGTCTTCAGACTCAGGAATGATTATCGGTACACCCTTTGCAGATATTTTTGCCATTGCGCTTGAAAATGCGGGTCAAGTTTGGGTAGTCGATTTAACAGAAGGCTTCCCTGTCACCAAAATTACTGACGTAGGTCGTCATTTGCATGATGCATTTTTAACGCATGGCGGACAAAAATTGATGATTGCCTCCTATGATGACAGCATCGTGGCGGCCATTGATTTGAAAGAGCGTAAAATTATCAAAAAATTACCCGCTGGTTGCGTACCACACGTTGGTGGCGGCTCGGCTGTTAAAGTTGACGGTCGTACACTCGGATTTGGCACCAACTTTGGCGATTGCGACAAAATGGTCGTGAGTGTTTGGGATTTAGATAAAATGGAATTAGTTAAACAAATTCCAGTTTCGGGTGGCACAGAATCACCAGCCGCTCACGCTAACGCGCCTTATGTTGCCGTGGATATTATCTCAAAAGATAAACGCGCAAGAACCATTCAACTCATCGACAAAAAATCACTTGAAGTGGCAAAAACTCTCGATGTAGGCGGACACGCTTACTTCCCTGAATACAGCGCAGACGGTAAATTTTTATACATTAGCGCAGGCTACAATGGTGATGAAGTGGTCGTTTATGACTCAAGTACATTTGACAAAGTAGCGTCAATTGGCATGGAAAGTCCGGCCGGTATCTTCTCACGCGGTCGCGTAAAATACATGACACGCGGCCTTGCCCCTGACGAAATGAAAGGAGCAAAATAATGAAACGATTGGTTTTATTAATGGTAGCTTTCTTGATTGCGGGTAACAGCTACGGGGCAAATTTATTCGCAGGGCAATCGAAAGCGGAAGCGATGTGTTCTCAGTGTCATGGTTTGAAAAAATCATCGGTTGACTCGCCTTTTCCACGCATATTTGAGCGTGATTTCACTTATTTGCAAACCGCATTGCAACAATATCGTGACAAAACGCGTAAATCTGACATTATGAACGCAGTCACCGGTTCATTAAGTGATGAGGATATTGATAATATCGCCGCCTATTATGACAACATTCACCCTTCAAAATAAGGTGCACAAAATGAAAAAATGGCTATTGTTATTATGTTTTACCGGTAGTTGTTTTGCTGGCGAACCGTCTGAGCAAAGACAAGCAGAACTGCGCACGTTAGTCAAAAACGATTGCAGTGCGTGTCATGGTTTGACCCTGCAAGGTGGTATGGGACCGTCACTCAAACCTGAATCATTAGCGGGTAAACCCGATGAATTGCTGATTACCACCATATTGAATGGTCGCAAAGGTACCGCGATGCCTTCATGGAAATCCATGATGAGTCAAGATGACATCACGTGGTTAGTGGGGATGTTGAAAAGCGGTAAATAATATTTTAGGGATTGACGCAATAAATGGATTTTTATCAAATACGTCAATCCCTTTTACCTACTTTCACTATCAAAACCGATTTCAATCTGGGCGAGTAAAACAGGCTTTAATTCTTATGCTGATCAAGTAAACTTTTTCATATCATGATCAAAGCTAATCTTTTCCCATTTTTGGCATTGGGCTGTCGCGTGGACAATAGCATCAACAATATCAACATTGTGTTTTGAGTACAGTGCTAAGCTCAACGATAAGATTTCACGATTAGATTCAATAATACCTGTATATGTGCATATCTTTGCTAATTTCTCGCAAATATCACTTTTGGGAATTTTGTATACTTTGAGCAAAACAAAAATACATTCCGCTAGAACGCTATCAGGAATATAAGCAAACAGATTTCCTGCTTTTACTTCCAACATAAACGTTTTAGCCACTTCAAAATGCGCTTCGTGATCATTGAGCAGATACCTTAAAATAACATTGGTATCAATTACCGTTGTATTTATCATCGACAATCTCATCCCACGCTTGTTGCACCGCTTGATTAGTTGGAATATAAGCGTTTGCGTAGTGACTAAAACTTCCCGCCACCTCATCCTCAGCTTGTTTTCTTAATTTTTCCTCAAATTGTTTCACTTCTCTTTGAATAAACGATTGAGGGAGAGCATCTGGAACATTCACAACTATCTGCATTTGCCTTACTCCAAAATGAAAATCTATATTATTGTTACGCTGTATCAATTAATCGCACTCTTAGGGCGTAAAAGAATACGCCCCCTTACATTTTTATTAATTGCGTATCGCTTTAAAACCAATATCGGTACGGTAATAAATACCGTTCCATTGAATCGCGTTGGCGAGTTGATAAGCGTTGGTTTGCGCTTCTTGAATAGAATTCCCCAGTGCACACGCACAAAGCACCCGTCCACCGTTCGTGACCACATCATCACCAATTTGCGCTGTTCCAGCATGAAACACTTTACTTTCAGCACTATCATGAGTCGGCAAACCTGAAATAATCTGCCCTTTAGCATAACTGTCTGGATAACCGCCAGCGGCTAAAACAACACCAAGTGCTGGACGCTCGTCCCACTCTGTAGTGGTTTTATCAAGTTCGCCCGCGAGCGCGGCTTGGCATAAATCCACCAAATCACTTTTCAAACGCATCATAATTGGCTGCGTTTCGGGATCACCAAAACGGCAGTTATATTCAAGCACTTTAATATCGCCGCTAGGTGAAATCATCAAGCCCGCATATAAAAAGCCACTATAAGGATGCCCTTCACTCGCCATCCCTTTTAACGTCGGCGCAATCACGTCACGCATCACGCGGTCGTAAATGTCTTGCGTTACGATAGGCGCGGGTGAATAGGCACCCATACCGCCCGTGTTTGGCCCTAAATCGCCATTATCACGCGCTTTGTGGTCTTGTGAGGTTGCCATAGGAAGTGCGCTTTTTCCGTCGCAAATCACGATAAAGCTGGCTTCTTCACCTTGTAAAAATTCTTCAATCACCACGCGATGCCCCGCTTCACCAAACGCATTGCCCGCAAGCATATCGTTGACCGCTGCAATGGCTTCTGCATTTGTTTGCGCTACAATAACGCCTTTTCCCGCTGCTAATCCATCGGCTTTAACAACAATTGGCGCACCGTGCTTTTCAAT
>CAJBJW010000208.1 GCA_903953455.1 uncultured Pseudomonadota bacterium
AAACCATTTAGGACGTCTAAACAGAATGAAGAGTAAACCAAAAGCAGTTACTGGAATGGGACCCACGTCAATCATAATTAACCCAATGACGACAAGGAAGCATTCTAGTTTTGTTAAGAAAAAATTTTCTTTGTTCATATTGTCATAATAATAAAGTTGTATTCACGATGATGATATTAAATTCGATTACATAATATCATTTTGCTTTGTAATCGATAAAGCATGCTTTATTGTTTTTGAAAAGCTCAAAGCGGTATAGATTTAGCGAACGTGTCATGATATTGATAGCAAGCAGAATTAATTTCTGATAAATTGGCTAATCCTAATCTTGCTCCCATTTTTTGGCAACATAAACTGCCCGCAACACTCGAAAATATAAGTAATTCATCCCAATCCATATTGACTGCAACACCATATGCGAATGCGCCGTGAAACGCATCTCCTGCTCCTGTGGTATCTATTGCGTCAATGATTAAAGCGTTGAGTTTACCTTGTTTATTTCCTTTTTTCCAAATCAAACCTTTTTCACCCAACGTAATGACAACAGTGGGTGCGAGGTCTGAAATCTGTTGAAGTGCTACTTCAACATTTCCAGCGAGTTGCAAAGCAAATTTTTCTGAACAAACAGCGTAATCCACTTTTGAAAGCAAGGCGTATGTGCTTGGATTTAACGATCCAGCATCCAACACAATAGGAATGTTCGCTTTTTGTGCATTTTCGGCTAGAGGCAATGAGATATCAGGCTCGTGACCATCAAACAAAATGACTGTGGGATTGATATGCGAAAAATCGATGGTATTTTCTAGCAAGGGCTGAGTTTGACCCTTGTAGTTAATTAGACATCTTTCGCCATCGGGTTTGACCAATATCGTTGATAAGGGGGTAGGAAAATTGCCTCGAATAATAAGACTTGAGTCCACACCCGATTCAATAAATTCTTGTAAATGTTTTTCACCATATAAATCCTTCCCTAAATAACCGGCAAAGGCAGTTGTTCCACCCAGTCGCGCAATTTGAACTGCGGCATTTGCCGCAGGTCCACCACCACACCCCAAGAAATTATTGGCAAACACCTTTTCATCGGATTTAGGATGATAATCCACGGTAAAAATCAAATCATAACTGGCATGACCCACGCACAAAACGTCTACGGCTAGATTCTGTTTCATAGTTTAATTGATATAATTTGTCGTTGAATAGCCAATAATCTAATTAGGCGATAGATTATCTGTTTAAACACTTGCTCCAATGGAGTACTGAGAATAGTATCAATCTGCTGTTAAATTGTACAAATAGCACCATGCTTGGAATGGTTGATGTTGCTTATTGTAAACGGTGATGGTTTTACGCAAATAGTCATGAGGTCTCGGATAATTTGCGTTGCATTCTTCGTACTCATCTAAACGTTCAAACAAGTTTTCAGCATTGATAATACTATAGAGTTCACCAAGCACTTTTTCTGGTGAATTTTCGATTTCAATAGCCGCGGGATAGTCGCCTAAATGGTATAATTTTCCATAAAAATACCCATCACTTTGATAGCTGCAATCATTATCAAGTAATCCATGAGCGTCGTGACCACTGCTTTTTTTAAGCGTGCCGTATACAAATAAATACATCGAAACTAACCATTATGTCTTACTGCGAATTTTGTTTAAATCAACCTGCTGATTCAATTCATCGGATATATCATGATACACAATACGGTTTTCCAATTCAAAATGACAATGAGTTATTTGAACGACTGATCCTGGAAATCAATCAAGCAGGGCTTTCTTGGGACATTATATTAAAAAAAGCAGATAATTTTCGTATTGCTTACGATGATTTCAATATAGACAAAATTGCGGCATATACGCAACAGGATTTTTCACGTTTGATGAATGATGCTGGAATTGTGCGCAATCGGTTAAAAATTAATGCTGCGATTGTTAATGCGAATCACATTTTAAACATTCAATCCCAACAGGGTTCGTTTAAAAACTGGCTTGACGAGCATCGTCATTTCAATAAAGCAGAATGGATTCGGTTATTTAAGAAACACTTTGTGTTTACTGGAGGCGAGATTGTAAACGAGTTTTTAATGTCAACAGGGTATTTAGATGGTGCACATCAACTTGATTGTCCCATTCGACAAAAAATGTAGACAGCGCTCGGCGATAGAAATAGAACAAAGTATTAATCGATGAGGGGTAGCGTGTAATGCCAAATACCTTCAAACATCATTTCAGTATTTTAGCGTAAAATATGATGCTATTCCTTTAACCTTAATTAGAATGGCGACATGCGGCGAATCCTTATTCTTCTTTTAATAACCACGTCTTCGCGTGGTGCTATGGCGCAATATCAACTTTATGAAGGTGATATTGGCCAATTATCAGTCGGTGCTCAAGTTCAAACGGCTTTGTTTGGCGATATCAACAATCAAGCGGGTGGGTCAGCGAAAGCCCATTTATCGGATTATTTTTGGGAATTTAGTGCGAAACCTCGTTTGGATGGGGTGTTAAATTTAATGCAGAGTAGTCAGTTATACGGTGGATTTAGTTACGTCTATAGCAGTACACTCAATCATGATCTGTCAGGCTACACACAAAAAGATGTTGCTATGTATCAGCAGGAAAGCGATTTTCTCACATTAGGTCAGTACGATAACTATCGCTACGCAAATAAAACGGAAGAGCTTTTTTTAGGCTGGAAATCAGGTAAATTGTTTAGTGAAGATGAAAAAATACGTGTAGATTTATCGGGTGGAAAGCAAAACTTCAAATTAGGTTCTGGATTTTTATTAAATTATGGCGCGGATAATGGAGGGAGTCTGGGTACAGGATGGATTAATCCACGCACCGCTTTTAATAATACCATCATTGGGCGTTTGAATATGGAAGACTTCAAGTTTGAAGGCTTTTATTTGCAGACGCGTCCACTGAATCCCGCTGAAAAAAGGCATTATCAAGGCGGTAATGTTGAATATACGGTTTCGCAAAGTAGCACGTTAGGTCTAAGCTACATTAACACAGATAATAATCGTTTTTTACATGAAAATGGTTCGCATGATTCACTCGGTATGCAAACGATTAATAATGATACATTTAACGTGCGATTTGATTTTTCACCATGGGAAAATATCACCGTTAGCACGGAATACGCATATCAACTCAATTCGACCAAAGTCAGTACGAAAGAATCCTCTAATAAAATTAAAAATCACGCTTCAGGCGGTTTTGGGCAGATTGAATACAAACGCGAAGATTTATTTTGGCAACCCGCTATCAGTTACCGTTATGCGATTCAAGGCAATGGGTTTGATTCAATGTCACCGGGGTTTTCAACGTGGGGTACGTGGTTTCAAGGTGAAATTACAGGGGAATGGGTATTGGATAATGCCAATTTAAGAACCCATGTTGGCAGATTAGTGTTAACGCCAGAAGAAAGTTTGACGCTCAATCTGCTTTATTACAATTTCACTTTTGATAATGCGCGTTCCTTTGATCTAATTTCTGCCAATTATGGAAACGAAGTCAATTTTCTCACAGACTGGCAAGTGAGCGAATCGATGAGTCTTTCAGTTGGACTGGAAGCATTTATACCAGGTGAGGGCGGTAAACAGTATTTAGGAGGTGATGCAAATAAAACATGGCTGCAAGGTATGCTATCTGCTTCATTTGAATTTTAATGCATCTTTCGGTTTTATCCATGAAATC
>CAJBJW010000209.1 GCA_903953455.1 uncultured Pseudomonadota bacterium
CCTCTTGAAGCCGTACAAAATTTATTGGCGCGTGAACAGAAAGCAGAATCCTAATTCATTTACCATAAGGCAAAAAAACCGCTTTCAATCTAAGCTGAAAGCGGTTTTTTTATGCCCTCAATTCAGACGTCTTTAAACTTTGAGTAAATCGTCTTTTGACGCGTCAACAATCGCTTTAATTTTATCGGATTCAACGCGTGTCATCAGCGGTTTAAAATCATTTAACTGATGATTGACAAGTGGCTTTAACTCATCAATCCAACCGTGAACGGGTGAATTCAAAAACACGTCAGCCTCACCGGTTAAAGCAGGCAACACCGGTTTTAAATAAGCTGCTAATACACGGAATAAATTAATCGCCACAGAACATACATCATGCAGTTGTGCATCCTCGCCTTCTTGCTTAGCAATCGTCCACGGTTTTTTCTCATCAATATATTGATTGGCTTTATCCGCAAGCGCCATAATTTCACGCATCGCTTTGCCAAATTCACGTTGTTCATAATGCTGTGCAATCGTGTCATGCTCGGCAATAAATTGGGCAAATAATTCGGGTTCTGCGCAAGTTGCAGACAATTTATTATCAAAGCGTTTTTGAATAAAGCCACTGCAACGACTTGCAATATTAACCACCTTGCCCACTAAATCCGAATTCACACGCTGCGTAAAATCATCAAAATTCAAATCAATATCATCAACGCTACTGCTTAATTTTGCCGCAAAATAATAACGCAAATACTCAGGATTTAAATGATCGAGATACGTTCTCGCTGTAATAAATGTCCCGCGTGACTTAGACATTTTCTCCCCATTCACTGTTAAAAAGCCATGCGCAAAAATTGCGCTCGGCGTTCTAAAGTTCGCACCACTGAGCATAGCAGGCCAAAACAGCGCATGGAAATAAATAATATCTTTACCAATAAAATGATAAAGCTCAACATCGCTCTCTTTTGACCAAAAATCGTCAAAATTTAAATTGGTTTTATCACACAAATTTTGGAAACTGGCCATATAGCCAATAGGCGCATCCAGCCAAACGTAAAAATATTTATTAGGCGCATTGGGAATTTCGAAGCCAAAATAAGGCGCATCGCGCGAAATATCCCATTGCTGCAAGCCACCTTCAAGCCACTCAGCGAGTTTATTGCGCACTTCAGGTTGCAAATGCCCAGCGCTTGTCCAGTCACAGAGCATTTGTGAAAAATCAGCCAAATTGAAAAAATAGTGTTCCGATTCTTTTTCGATGGGCGTTGCCCCTGAAATCGCTGAAACCGCATTTTTTAAATCAGTTGGTGAATACGTGGCGCCACACACTTCACAGCCATCGCCATATTGATCTTTTGCGCCACATTTTGGGCAATCGCCTTTAATAAAACGATCAGGTAAAAACATATTTTTAACAGGATCAAAAGCTTGCGTGATGGTGCGTGTACTAATGTATCCACTGTCATTTAAACGGTTATAAATCAATTCTGACAAGGCTTTGTTTTCTTTTGAATGCGTACTGTGATAATTATCAAACGCAATACCAAACTCACAAAAATCAGCAAAATGACTTTTCCACACTTGTGCAATCAATTCTTCAGGCGAAATACCATCACGATCAGCGCGAAGCATAATAGGCGTGCCGTGCGCATCATCAGCACAAACATAATAGCATTCATGTCCTTTTTGCTTTTGGAATCGTACCCAAATATCGGTTTGGATATACTCCACCAAATGCCCTAAATGGATGGCGCCATTGGCATACGGTAGTGCGCTCGTCACTAAGATTTTTCGTTGCGTCATAAAACTATCCCCTGTTTCAAAAGTGTAAATTTCACGCATTATGGCATAAAAGCTAAGCAGTCAAAAAATCCCATTGTGATTTTAGCCTTGTATGTTGCGCTTTTATGGTCAAAAATTAACGCATTATTCACAGAATAGATTATTGCCAGCATAAAATAATGGGCATAATTATTGCTAAAATTTTAGAATGTGTTTCGCTTTCGTCTTTTCAAAAAGATAAATTTATTATTTTCGTGAGTCACCTGAAAAAAGTTTTCTTAAACTATTGATATGATTGACCGCTATACCCTACAGCTTATTACTTAATACAGAGAATTTCTCATGACTATTAATTATCGTTTATTCGATTTCAAAAAATTTACTTCTGTTACTACAGACAATAGTTTAGATACCGCTATTCAAACTGCTGCTTCCAAAACGACATCAGCAGTGATCTTAGCTAATCAAGTTTTACTTGGTGTTGATTCAAGTGCACTTGTCACGAGCGGAAATAGCTCAAGCTCTACAAATACATCTACGACTGGAACTAAAGCCTCCGCTAATCAGCCAAATACACTACTATCAAACATACTGCCTTTCTTTATTGATAAATCAGCGCAATACGCCAACACGCGCGTTGAAGCACAATTACAAAAAATTGCATGGGGCGGATATGAGACACCCCAAACATCCACAAAAATTTTGTATACACTCGCCGCCCATTCTATTGAGAATGGCGCGGCAAAAATAACCATTGATACCAAGTTAACTGGAATAACACCTTTTGCTGGCAACGGAATAGTAGATGAAAAACTTGATTTTACTGATAATATCAATGGAAACACGTTAAAAATTACTTCAAAAGTTAACTCGACAAATACTCCTGATAAAACAATCAAACTGATCGGTTACAGCAAAGATACGCTAACTCAAGATCGCAGTATCACACTCATCAATAACGATACAACACAAAAAGATAATAATCTTGCGTTAACCTATAAATTTTCTACAAAACACAGCTTTACCGCTGTTCCCACCACAGGAAATCAAAATTTAACTGACTCCACAAGTAAAAACTTCAGCTATAAAGATGCTATTGTTAAAATATCATCCGTAAGCTCAAGTTCAATCAAGCAAGTTTATACAGATAAAACGGGGGTTTCATCATCAAATAGCTCATCAACAATATCCTATTCCTATCTCAACAAACCACTTACACCTGCTAAAACAGACGCAGATCCTACACCTGTAGCACCGAATTCAACTAGTCTCGACTATAAAGCTACTAATACAATTACTTATAGCAAAGATAAAAACGGCAAAGTTATCATTACAACTAAAACCGCAGTACCGAACTTTAAATTTGATGACGGTAATTTTCTTATCACTGCAAATGGTCAAGTGACTATTTCCACAGGGAAAAAAGATGTCACAAGTGGTGAGTTAAAAGTCACGCATAAAGACACCGCTGGGCAATCAGATTATGAATTATTAATCTCAAAAAGTTATATGCCACAAAACGATTTTTTACTTGATTTGATTAATAATATTAATGGAACAAATGGAAATTTCGCTATTGATACCAGTAACCCCGATTTCAAAACTTCTTTTACAACCGTTAAAAATCTCAGTTTCGTTAATAACCAAACACTCGCAAATCATTTTATACGTAATGGTATCTTTTACGGCACCGACAATAATGATTTGATAACTATTTTGATAAAAGAAACAGGCGGCAATGTTGATGCGGGTGATGGAAACGATACCATTACTGGCGGTTCGGGAAACGACACTATTACAGCTGGAATGGGTAATGATACTATCAATGAAACGATTGGCGATAACATTATCAATGGCAGTGCAGGGAGCGACACGATAAACAGCGGAAGTGGTAATGATACTATTCGGGGTGGTACCGAAAACGACACCATTATCGATATTTCAGGCGCAAATAGTATTGATGGCGGGGATGGCGATGACACTATTACTGGTGGCCTAAACGATGACACCATTATTGGTGGCATTGGAAACGACATAATCACAGATAACATTGGTAATAACAGCATTGATGGTGGCGCTGGTAATGATGTTATTTTAGGTGGCTCCGGCAACGAAACCACTACAGGTGGTACTGGAGATGACGTAATCACTGATAATTTAGGCTCTAACAGCTTAGATGGCGGTGAAGGCAACGATACAATTATTGGTGCGTCTGGTAACGATACCATTAATGGTGGAGATGGAAATGACACAATCACAGACGCCTCAGGTAATGACACCATTACTGGCGGCATTGGCGACGATAACATTACCGATACTCTCGGTAATAATTCTATAGATGGCGGCATTGGCAACGATACGGTCACTGGCGGTTCAGGCAATGACACCATAACTGGTGGCTCAGGAAATGACGAAATTACCGATAATCTAGGTAAAAACAGTATTGATGGTGGTGAAGGCAGTGACACTATTACAGGTGGCAGTGGTAGTGACACCATCACTGGTAGTGGTGGTGACGACACCATCAGCGACAAACTTGGTGACAATAGTATTGACGGTGGAGATGGCAATGATTCTATCGATGGATCTGGTACAACAGCATCTGGAAATAACACCGTCTTCGGTGGTGCAGGTGATGACACCATTACATTTAGTAAAAATAAATCGGGCAATAACTACATCAGCGCTGGTTTAGGAAATGACACCATAACCGGTGGGACAGGCAATGACTCCATCTTAGGTGGAGACGGTGATGACAAAATTACGGACGCTTTAGGAAATAACAGTCTTGATGGTGGTGCAGGTAATGACGTCATAACAGATGGCTCAGGTGCTGATACCATTACAGGCGGTGCAGGTAATGACACCATTAAAGGTGCTGTTGGATTGGATACATTCAATATCGATTCTGGTACGGATACACTGCTCGATTTTTCAATCGATGAAAAAGATTTACTCAATATTTCTGCCGCTGCCGTTGCATCCTTAACAGTAGCTGTAGCAACGCCTTTGGATTACTCGACACTTGTTACAAACAAAGGTACTTTCACCATAAAGATTACGGCGGCGACTAGTGATGTCACCTCGTCAAGTGGCAATGATTCTATTACTGGCGGAATAGGCAACGATAAAATTTCTAGCGGCCTTGGAGACGACACCATTACTGGCGGACTTGGCAATGACACGATTTTAGGTGGAGAAGGAAATAATAATCTAAACGGCGGAGTGGGTGATGACAGTATTACTGCAGGATCAGGAAACGATACTATTTTGGGTGATCTAGGTAATGACACCATCTTTGGTGGTAATGGCAATAACAGCCTAGATGGGGGCTCAGGTGATGATAATATCACTGGTGGAATTGGTAATGACACTATTTTTGGTGGAATTGGTAATGACACTATTTTTGGTGGCGATGGCAGTAATAACATTGACGGTGGTTTAGGTGACGACAGTATCACAGGTGGTGCTGGCTTGAGCCTCATTAATGGCGGTGAAGGCAACAATACAATTATCGGTGGCGCTGGCATTGATAACCTCACAACAGGCTCTGGAAATGATTCTATCTCAAGTGGGGATGGAAACGATATTATTTCAACCGGTAATGGCTTAAACATCGTTGACGGCGGTGCTGGAAACGATAGCATTACAAGTGGCATTGGTGATGATAGTGTTAACGGTGGCCTAGGCAATGA
>CAJBJW010000210.1 GCA_903953455.1 uncultured Pseudomonadota bacterium
AATTAAAAAGTATGGTTATTGCTTTAGGATTTATTCTATCTCACCCTGCGTTGGCAGGCGAAAAACCCTTATTCAAAATTGGTGTGCAAACCGCAGGCACACTTGACTGGGAATTGAGTGTGCTACCCAAGTCCGACGATTTTGATGTACAAGTCCAATCTGTTGCTACCGCAGAAGCTGCAAAAATTGCATTGCAATCGGGTGCGGTCGATATGATTGTATCGGATTGGCTTTGGGTTTCACAGGCACGGCAAACGGGTGCGGAATTCACACTTTACCCCTATTCAGCAGCGTCGGGTGCTTTAGTGGTTCCAGCAGATAGCACCATTCAACGTATCAGCGATTTAGCAGGAAAGCGCCTAGGCATTGTGGGAGGCGAACTCGATAAAAATTGGTTATTACTTCAAGCCGTTGCACAAAAAGATGCCATCGATTTAAACGCCAAAACTGAAAAAACATTCGGTGCGCCGCCGTTAATGAGTGAACAGCTTAAAAATAAACGCGTTGACGCCATACTCACCTATTGGCATTTTGCCGCGCAACTCCAAGCACAAGGCTATAAACAATTACTTGATGGCAAAGCATTGCAAGAGAAAGTAGGTATTCAAGAAACGGTACCGACGCTGGGTTATGTTTTCAAAGAATCATGGGCAAATACACATAAAACGGCTTTAACTGCTTTTTTTAAAGCGACTGCGCAAGCCAAAAATAATTTATGCAGCGATGATACGCTTTGGCAAAAAACGACGACGAAAATGCCCTTTTCGCCTCCCGCACTGCGTGAGCGTTACTGTGAAGGACGAGTGAGTGCGTGGACAGTCAATCATCAACAAGCCGCCCAGCAACTCTACAGCACACTTTATCAATTAAATCCTAAAGTTGGTACAAAACCTGAATTATCACAGGGCACATTCTGGACAGCGGAGTAATCACCCTTGTTTTCAAAAACGCTGCCTACGCTCTCCATCCTTATTTTTTTGAGTCTATGGCAACTTTTGGCGTGGTATTTACACAGTTCTTTACTGCCTTTGCCACAAACCGTCGCGCACGTTTTTTTTGCGCATTGTCAAAGTGGGGAATTACCCTATCATTTAGGCGTGACGCTGCTGCGTTTAATGGTAAGTTTTTTTATTTCCATGAGTATAGGTTGCATTATTGGCGTTGCATTAGGCAGAAATGATAAATTGAACGCATTTTTTGATCACTGGCTCGTTATTTTCCTTAATGTGCCAGCGTTAGTGACGATTATTTTATGCTATGTTTGGTTTGGACTCAGTGAGTCTGCGGCGATTTTGGCGGTCGTCATCAATAAAGTCCCTAATGTGATTGTCACATTGCGTGAAGGAACGCGCGCGTTGGATAAAGAGTTACTGAATATGGCAAAAAGTTATCAATTCAGTCAATTCAAAACCCTAAGGCACGTTATTTTGCCACAACTTCATCCCTTTTTAATGAGCGCAACACGCTCAGGCATTGCGCTCATTTGGAAAATTATTTTAATGGTTGAATTACTTGGCCGCAGTAATGGCATGGGCTATCAACTGCATTTGTTTTTTCAATGGTTTGATATTGCGAGCATTTTGGCTTACACGATTGCCTTTGTTGGTGTGATTCAACTTATTGAGTTTGCACTGCTTAAACCCATTGATAATGTTGCAAAACGCTGGCGCTTATGACAGACGTGACTATTGAAATACACAATAAAACCCATCATGGGGCACAAACACCCACTATTGAAAATTTTTCTCTCACCTTAGGTGCAGGGGAATTTGTCTGCTTAGTTGGGCAATCGGGCTGTGGAAAAACAACACTACTCAACAGCATTGCGGGACTTGATGCGAATTATGTAGGCAATATTCGCTTAAGCAATACCGCGCAATCGCCTAAAATTGGGTATGTTTTTCAACAACCGTGTTTACTACCATGGCGCACGGTTCGTGAAAATATTGAACTGGTCTTTGCATCGCATACAGACAATCAAAAAGCTCACGTTGAACACCTTCTCGATTTTATGCAATTAACCAATTACGCAGAGGCTTACCCCAAGCAACTCTCTGAAGGAATGCGGCGGCGGGTGTCTATTATTCGCGCTTTCGCCACTAATCCCAATTTACTTCTCCTGGATGAGCCATTTGTATCACTCGATGCACCCATGGCAAGAGAAATTCGTTTATTACTTGAAAATCTCTGGCAAGAAAGACCGCATACTGTACTGTTTGTTACCCATGATTTGCGTGAGGCCATTGCACTAGCCGATAAGCTCGTCTTTCTCACCAGTCGCCCAATGCGGGTATTACGTGAAATTCCAGTCAATATTGCCCGCAATTTACGTCAAGATACACAGCAAATCGAAGATTTCCGTTCGAAATTAATTGATAATCACCCGGAACTACATGAACTCATATAGCGTCTTTATGACACTTTTCACAAAATAAGGTCACCATTTTTTAACAAAAACTAGACATTATCGGCAAAACCTGTAAAATGGGTAATTCAATACGGGGCTATAGCTCAATTGGTAGAGCGCAACACTGGCAGTGTTGAGGTCAGCGGTTCGATTCCGCTTAGCTCCACCAAAAAGTATTACAAAAATAAAATCTAGTCCCCATCGTCTAGTGGCCTAGGACACCGCCCTTTCACGGCGGTAACAGGGGTTCGAACCCCCTTGGGGACGCCATTTTATTTTACAATCTGCTTTTCAAGTTTAGGCTTGACTAAAATCAAACATGATATTTAGTCCCCATCGTCTAGTGGCCTAGGACACCGCCCTTTCACGGCGGTAACA
>CAJBJW010000211.1 GCA_903953455.1 uncultured Pseudomonadota bacterium
ATACCAAATGGGCAGTTGAAGTCGTTGAATTTAAACCAGAAACCGACAAAGCATGTTTAGGAGCTAAAGCAAAACAGGTTCGAAATGATAACGGAGAAAATGTTGAATCCGTTTTTGAAATCATTGATTTCAACCCTAATAACAGCTTGATTTGTCAAGGTATAAGCGCGCCTTATCGGCAAAGCTACCTGCTGGAAAATGAAACTCAAAAGATGAATACAAGACTGACATTTCGTTTTGAATTGCTGGAACTGGAAATGTTCATGAGGCCATTTCAAAAACTCATTCGTTACGCTATTGAAGACGGAGCAGAAAGCACTGTTGAAAACATTAAGAATCTCATTGACGTAAAATATTCAAAATAACAAAAATACGTCTTTAATTTTATCTATCTATTCTGGAGTTTAAATTATGCCTTTTATTGTTGAAAAAGATGGTGGTGGGTTCATTCCTCAAGTTCTTTCTGCGATTTTAGATGAATGTGTTAATGGTGTCACCTTAGCGGATCCCGATTTAGAAGACACACCTATTGTATACGCGAATAAAGCATTTGAGAATTTATCCGGTTATCCGCAAGAAGAAATTGTAGGCATTAATTGCCGTTTCTTGCAAGGAGATGATCGTGATCAAGAAGCTAGAAAAATCATTTCCGATGCGATGGAAAAGAACGAATCTGTAGAAGTCACGTTGCGCAACTATAGAAAAGACGGCACGTTATTTCATAATCGCTTAAAAATAACGCCCTTATTTGATAAAAAACATCGTGTTATTTATTATTTAGGCGTGCAATACGATATTACAGAACATGTTGTTGCTAATAACGAAATTAAAGAACTCAATTCATTGATTGAGGCGTTATCTAAATAATTATCGTTAATTTTTTGTAACTTTGAATTTATGTGTAAACGACTGAAAGGTGAGTATTATGAACGAAGCAGAAATTGCCGCCAAAAGTGGTGGCTTGATTTTTAACGAAGTGCTTTTTGGTTTGGCAATTCTTGCATTTTTTTTCTTGCTAATGCTTGAGAAGAAAAAACCTCTTCGTACATTCTCATCTAAAGTCTATAAAGAATCATTTGTGACAAACACCATGGCGTTTGTCATTAACAACGTGATTATAACCACACTGAGAGCATCATCCTTATTTCTTGTTGCACAACAGTTTTCCACCTACGGATTACTCAGTGGACTCTCTGATGGCCCCATTAAATGGATTCTGGCATTTGCATTTTTCGATTTAGCTATTTATGTTTGGCACTACTATAGCCACAAATTTGAACCTTTATGGCGTTTTCATAAAATCCATCACAGTGACAAAAGCTTCAATGTATCCACCGGTTTTCGATTTCACGTTTTTGATTTACTACTTGAAATAGTATACAAATGCGTCTTTGTTGTCATTATTGGTGTGAATGCTTATTTAGTTTTATCTATTGAAATTATCGAGTTATTCTTCATATTTTTTCACCATGCAAATATCAAAGTCAAAAATGAAGATGTTGTATCGCAGTACATTATTACCCCCTCCTTGCACCGTACTCATCACTCTAAAGTTCGGTCAGAACATGATAGTAACTACGGGATTGTGTTAGCATTTTGGGATCGTATTTTTGGAACACGAAAAGAATTGGTTCCTGTTAATATCGGATTAGACTTAATTGAAGCTGATAATTTTGTTCAACTTTTCTCTCTCGCTTTTCTCACAGAACGTAAATTTTTGAAAATACGGAATTTAATACCTAAAGGTAAAAAATAACCACCACATGGTACGTCAAGTCATCATATTATATTTGGAACATTAGCGATGATAATAAAAACAACAAAATCGATTCCAAGCCATGAAATTACAGATGAGAAAGTATTTAAAGAGAGACGTACACTCATCAAATCTCTACTTGCCGCAACAGTGGTTGGAAATAGCCATTCCCTTATGGCACAAACCAATTCA
>CAJBJW010000212.1 GCA_903953455.1 uncultured Pseudomonadota bacterium
GGACGTGTTAGCGAAAATCTCAAGTCCACATTCCATTGTGGTGACCTCAGGAAAATCCACTAATTCATCGAATTTCTATAAAGCCGGAAATTCAATGGAATCACTCAATTATTACGGTGTATTAAAAAATCTGGATGTAGATCATAACAACGTCACCCTAAAATACAACGCCGCTAAAAATGAAGTGATTAAGATGACGCATTTCAATAGTGGCGATAGTGTGCAATTCACTGGTGCGGACAATAAAGTCATAAGCATTGCGCAATTACATTTCTACAATACCAGCGTGGATAATCAATTTGGCGTGTTACTTTCTAACGCCCCCTCCAATCAGAACACGTTTAATGGGGTTTTCATTGCCGGTTTAACGTTATCTATGCTCAACAAAAATGCGACTGATGACATTATTTTTGATGATAACACACTGGATAATATCAATCTTGAGACATATCAAGGTCATATTGCAATTGTAGGAACTCCATTACATATTTAAGACATACCAGCGGCGCGGCAGCACTGATATTAATTACATCACGATTTTTTATGAAAACTCACAATATTACTCACTTCCATTTATGAAAAAATCACATTCTATTAGTAAGTTAGTTCATATTGTAGCTGCATTGCTAACGCCAAACGTGTGGGCGGTTGGCATAGCGCAATCAACAGATCGTCCAAGTTTACAGCAACCAAGCCGTCCCGATTTTTTATCTAAAAAACAGGGGTTTACACTGCCCAAAATTCCCGATACTAGCACTGTCGCGCCACAACGCGAGAACATTTATATCGCGCAATACCAATTTCAAGGCAACATGGTTTTCGATGAGTCGCAGCTGCAAACACTCACAACCCCTTACAGAGATCGAACCGTCCGCATCGATGAACTTGAAGACCTTCGCCAACAAATTACCCATTTTTATATTGACCATGGCTACATCAATTCAGGGGCGCGAATTCTACCCAATGCGCTAAAAGAGGGCGTCTTAACGTTTGATATTGTTGAAGGTAAACTCGATGACGTGCAAATTCACGGTCAAGAACGCCTAAATGAAGATTATATTAAAAATCGTCTATTAAATGATGAGCCGCTCAATATCAATGACGTAAAAGAAAAATTCCAACTCTTGCTCACCGATCCGCTGATTGCATCGATGCAGGGAAGTTTACTGCCAAGTGCGCAGTCAAATCGTAGCATTCTCTCTATTGATGTCATTCGTGCACGTCCTTATCAAGTTACCTTTTTTGGCAATAACTATCGCCCGCCTTCTGTTGGTGGTGAGGGTGGTGGTGTGAGCAGTTGGGTGAGCAATCTCACGGGACTTGGCGACACATTGAATTTTACGTTTCAAGCCAGTGAAGGAACGCGGCTCTACAGTGGTGGCTGGAGTATGCCTATTTCCGATAAAGGTACACTAGCTTATTTTAATTTTACTGAAGGTGATTCGTGGGTGATGGAATCACCTGCCGATAATACCGATATTACAAGCAAAGTACACAACATTGAGGGCGGAATTAATCATCCGCTTATTGAAAATCTTCAACGAAAATTGACCATTGGAAGTAGTTTTGCGGTTCGCCAGAATGATACTAGACTTCTTGGCAACTCTTTCTCGTTTAATGAAGGCGTAAATAGTGGGCACACACAAGCCACTGTTGTCCGTTTTTTTCAAGAACATATTGAGCGCAGAGAAGCACAAGTCTTAGCACTGCGCTCAACCTTTAGCGTTGGCCTCAATGCCTTAGGCTCAACTCCACAAAAAAACATCAATTTTCCAAGCAGTGAGTTTTTTGCATGGCTTGGCCAAGGTCAATACGCGCATCAAGTGCTTGATAATGGCTCGCAAATTGTCTTGCGCGGTCATGTTCAAGTCAGTAACAGCTCACTTTTACCCATTGAGCAAATCGCCGTTGGCGGCATCAATACCGTTCGAGGGTATCGAGAAAATGAATTAGTCCGCGATGAAGGCTTTAGTAATAGCGTGGAATTTCATTATCCCTTATTTGGTGAACCCAATGCAAAGCAGGTTCTCTCACTTGTTCCGTTTGTTGATTACGGTGGCGCATGGAATAGAAATCAATCTGCTCGCTATTTACTCTCAACGGGGTTGGGTTTGAATTGGAAATTTGACCAATTCAATGCCGAATTTTATTGGGCACACAAACTCAACAC
>CAJBJW010000213.1 GCA_903953455.1 uncultured Pseudomonadota bacterium
AAGCCAATTTTGTTTTTCGATGCAGGTACTACAGATGATGCGTTGCGTGGTGAGCAATGCAAAAAGAATATATTACACCTACTTCCTAGTCGAGCCATGAAAGCGGATGCACTGGCGCAATATTTATTGAAAAAGCGTTGGACAAAATGGTTTTTAGTAAGTGGGTCTGAACCTGAAGATGTGTTATTTGTGAACGCATTGAAGCGAGCAGCAAAACGCTTTGGCACTAAAATTGTTTTAGAGAAAAAATGGGAGCATACCTTTGACGCACGAAAAAGTGCTCAATCGGATGTTGCTGTATTTTCGCAAGCTGATGATTATGATGTCTTGGTAGTGGCTGATGAGCAAGGGTTGTTTGGTGAATATTTAGAGTATCGTACATGGTTAGCAAGACCCGTTGTTGGAACGCAAGGATTGATAGCGAGTGCATGGCATAAAACACATGAGCAATGGGGCGCTGCGCAAATTCAAAATCGTTTTCAGGCGCTTGCAAAACGTTCAATGGAAGAAGAAGACTATGGCGCGTATTTAGCAGTTCGTGCAATAGGTGAAGCGGCAACGCGCACAAAATCGAATGAATTGGATACGATAAGCCGTTATCTGCGTAGTTCTCAATTCACACTCCAAGGCTATAAAGGCAATCCCCTTTCATTTCGGTCATGGGATGGTCAATTACGACAGTCGATTTTACTTGTGGCGCCTCGATCATTTGTGGCTTCTGCGCCCATTGAGGGCTTTTTACATCCCAAAACAGAGTTGGATACGCTTGGGTTTGATCAAAATGAATCTATGTGTCATTTTTAATCAACAGGTTTAAAAATAGAAAGCCTTGACTGCATTAAATACAATCAAGGCTTCAAACATAAATCATTAACTTAAGCTGAAGCGCTAAATGCTCCACCACATGAAGCACAATCGCCCGCAGCACTAACACTACCCGCAGACGAAGAGCCTGTATTCGCTGCTTCAAGATTTGGTGTGCCAACATTAAAATTTACTGGCTGTGGATTGTTTATTACACGAAGAACTTGTGCAATCGTTGGAATACCTAAGCCTAAACCACTACTAATCATATCAATCCCCTTTTAGGTTTGGAAAATAAACACGTTTATTTTGTCATTTGCCTCAATATTACGCAAGCAGATACTTTCGTTATTTAGGTGAAATTATCTGTGATTCAATGTATATCATTGCAAAGAAAAGTATATCAATAATAAAAAAAACTTTATATCATAAAATATTTCGAAAATATATCGTTACAATTATAAAATAACCTACTATAAATTTAACATGTCACTTTAAAGTTATTTTCATAAGACCCCGTTACGTTCTTATCGGTCGTTATATGGAAAAGTTAAATTTTTTTGCATATAAAATGCAAAATATAATGTTATTGTGAAAAACGACCCTTTACCTTAGAGTTAAAACGGGTAAAATGCATAAGCACTCATACTTGGTGTGTGGTGAAAAATAAAAATAACAAAGCAAATCTAATTGAGGATGAATCATGAGTAGAAGAAAAGTTAGTCAAACTGTTGCTAAACAACCGGTAAAAAAAACACCTGCTAAAAGAGCACCTAAAAGTCAACAAGCTGCTGAAATCGCACAGGAAGAACCAATTTTAACTTCTGTTGTTCATGAAGAGCCAATTTTAACTTCCGTTGTTCATGAAGAACCAGTCGCAGTGGCTCAAGCAGAAGGTACTGCTAGTGTGGAGCATGAAGAAACTGTTGTTATTGCTCATGACGAAGCGACTGCTGTTCATCATGATGAACCTAACGAATCGGTCGAATCATCAAAAGGGATTGTACAATCCATTATTGCGTTCAAAGAAAGTAATGAAACTCAATTTTATGGCATTGTTGCAATTGCGATTTTTGTTCTGATTATCATACTCTAAGTGATGCAGGGCATTGCGAATCCTAGATTAGTGAGTGGTGCCCTGAACTCGAATATACTGTCACTTTTACCGACATAAAAATTGGATGTCAATGGATATCGTCGGACATTACAGACAATAAAAAACCCGCTGAACCTTTAGATTCGCGGGTTTGATGTACGGTATAAAATATAGCTGAATCTGTTTCCTAACGATTAAACACCGTTTGGAAAATCGTAGCTGTAGTGTTTACGCAAAGGTTTAACAACTTCCCATTGACTATCAAGTCCTGCGTGAAACGATACTAAATCACCTGGAACAATGCGAACAGGTTCACCGTCTGCAGGTGTCACTAAAATTTCACCTTCAAGGATATACGCGCACTCTGTTTCATCGAAATCGATAGGGAATTTTGAAATTTCTTTTTCCCAAATTTCCCAACCAGCAACGCCTAATTCTTTAAGACGATCTTCACTTGGGTTGTGTTCAATTGTAATTTTGCTCATATTTTTCCTTAACGATAAAATAAATGGTTTTGAAGCCTAATTTTAACAGTCAAGCAGGCATTAGGCTATTATTTCAATGCTGTTTAATAACCACGTGATCTGACCTCTGAAGGACTTGCGCCATATTGCAAACCAAATTGCTTTGAAAATTCACCTGCATGATTAAAACCACAGCGCAGCGCGATACAGAAAATGGTGGTAGATTTATTTTCAGGGGCAAGTAATTCTAAATATACGAGTTTTAAACGCTCTTTGCGTATCCACTCGACAGGTGTGCAATGGTAGCGTTTTTTGAATTGGTATTGCAGTGTGCGAACCGATAAACCACATTGTGCCTCTAAATCGGGCAGCGTAATGACACCACGTAGATTCGTTAGAATATAGTCACAAACCGCGTCTAATTTACTGTTGCCTTGTTGCGGAGGTAAATCGGTTAGCGGTCCAAGAATGGGTGGCAATAGTTCGGGTTTGAGTAAAAAAACCATGTACCGATAAAATAACTCTTCCATACCTAGCAAGCGTAATATTTCAGGTTGTGCATGGTTATTGATAATGATGCTGTGTAAATGCTTGAGTGTAATATCAAAAGAGAAAGTGGGGTACGGGTTTAAAAGCAAATGTCTTTCATTGGAAAAATTAATCTCGGCAGATTCTTGTGTGCCCATCATCATCTTAGCGGTTTTCATTAACTGCAATTTGTCAAAATGCACATTAATTCCACTGTAATTTATTGTTTTAGAGAGAAATTTTGCGTTAGCTAAAAATATGCCTGTATGACCTGCACGCGCTTCAAGTTTATTGCCTTGGTTTTCATAAGCCACACTACCCGTTATCGGTAACATAATGTGACTCATCGTTTGTCTGGCATGGGTATCGATAGGTAAATTTGTACCCACTGATAAAGTGATGCTACCTAAATGACAATAAAAAGATTTTGATGTACATGGGGAATGTGTGCTGGCACTTTCCACAACATGGCGTTTACTTTTTGCTGAGTCACTAAGCCCATCGGGACGAACATAAAAATTTTCAGTGTGTAGAGTTTGGAGCATATTAAAGCCTCAAGTGTTCAATAATTTTTTCGTATTATTGTGTACATTCGAGCTCTCAACAATCCTGCTATCGCAGGAGGTAACTGAATTTATTCAATATTTATCATCATGAAGATGGCGTAATAGTTAATCTACATGTAAAAATACGTCAAGCATGAAAAGGCTTCTAAGCCTGCTAATAACGCTTGAAAGCCTTTTATGTTTTATGACATAGTTATTTCATTTGATTAACAAATCTCTTAATTTTTCTAACATGTTTAGTGGATTAATCGGCTTGGCAATAAAATCGCTCATGCCCGCTGCCTGACATTTTTCTTGTTCGTCAAGCGTTACCCCTGCACTCATGGCAATAATGGGTAGCGTCGCAAATTGGGGTTGCTCGCGAATTAAACGTGTTGCCTCTAAGCCGTCCATGACCGGCATTTGAATATCCATTAAAACGACATCAAAATTACTAAATTCGAGTATGTCCAAGGCTTCTTTGCCATTGTCGGCAACCACCACTCTCAGTTTTGCGTTACGCAGAAATTCACTGGCTACTTGCTGATTAAGCGGCATATCTTCCACCAATAAAACACGTTTATTAACCAGTAATTTTGCGGCTTCTTCTAATTGCTCTGTCGTGGCACGTCGATTTTGTTTGACAGGTAAAAACTCGGTTGAATGCGATTTCTTTGAAACTTCAAAGGGAAGCGTAAACCAAAAATGACTGCCTTCATGTAACGTACTTTCTAAGGAAATCTCTCCGCCCATTAAATGAATAAACTTTTGACTAATGACAAGCCCTAGGCCCGTTCCACCAAAACGTCGCGTAATAGAGGTGTCGGCTTGTGTGAAGGGCTGGAACAGTAATTCTTGTTGTTCTGGGCTAATGCCTATGCCACTGTCTTCAATGGAAAAGGTTAATAAAATATGCTTATCATCTTGCTGTGAAACGGCT
The DNA here is from genome assembly GCA_903953455.1 of uncultured Pseudomonadota bacterium. Taxonomy (GTDB): domain Bacteria; phylum Pseudomonadota; class Gammaproteobacteria; order Methylococcales; family Methylomonadaceae; genus UBA10906. The sequence goes on from CAJBJW010000213.1 coordinate 4,378, forward strand.
ATCTTAAGACGTACAAAACCCGTTTTCGTAAATTTAATACTGTTGTTGAGTAAGTTTGTTAACACTTGCTGCAGTCGCAGTGCATCGCCAATCAAATGATGCTGCACATCAGGCAAAACCTCTAAATGAAACGTGAGATTTTTTTGTCGAGCAGTTTCTTCAAATAAGTTATTAAGATTGTTTATTAATAGACTTAAATTAAAATAATCGGAATCAATTTCAATGCCTGTTGAATCTAATTTTGAAAACTCTAAAATATCATTGAGAATGGTGAGTAAGTTTTCAGACGCACCATGAATTTTCTCCAAGTAGTCGTTTTGATTATTTTCTTTTGAATGCAGAGCCAGTTCAGATAAACCCAAAATGGCGTTCCTAGGGGTGCGAATTTCATGACTCATAGTCGCCAGGAAGTCAGTTTTCGATTGCGCGAGTGCTTCGGCAGCTTCTTTGGCTTCAAGC
>CAJBJW010000214.1 GCA_903953455.1 uncultured Pseudomonadota bacterium
AGCATTTCCCTCAATTCTTTTTTTCTTGCTTCAGAAATGGGCAATTTCATAATATCGCCAAATGAGCGACGAATACTAATTTCACCATGCTCGGTTAATTTTTTGATTTCTTTTTTAATGTCTAAAGGTAAATCATCATCAAGACAAAAGCCGACAAAATTATCTAAATCGATAAATAAGGCAATTCTATTTTTCTTTTCCATGTTTCTTAACTAATTATGTTATTTAAAAGTAAATTTATTTTTATTCTAATTTTTATCAATAATTCACTTTTATATTATGAAGATAACTATTGATTTTTCAATCAATAGCATGGGGTTAAAATTCAATGCGCTGTGAGTTGAAAAAATTCGCAATATCCGCTAATTACGCAAGTATGACATAAAGGTTTACGCGCCATACAAGTGTAGCGACCATGAAGAATTAATAAATGATGAGCATCAAGCATAAATTTTTCTGGAATGACGCGCAGTAATTCATTTTCCACGCCCAGTACCGAACTAGAATGAGCAAGTCCGATACGATTTGCAACACGAAAAATATGCGTATCCACCGCAATTGTTGGTTCACCAAAAGCGGTATTTAAAATCACATTGGCGGTCTTACGCCCAACACCTGGCAAACTTTCCAGTTCGCTACGTGTACGAGGCACTTCCCCTCCGTGATTTTGAAGTAACTGTTCACACAATTTAATAATATTGGCGGCTTTTGTATTAAACAACCCAATAGTCTTAATATAATTTTTTAAACCATCTTCACCTAATTCAAAAATTTTTTGCGGTGTATTTGCAATATTAAATAAGGGTTTAGTTGCTTTATTAACACTTTTATCCGTTGCTTGCGCAGAAAGCACCACCGCAATTAAAAGCTCAAAGTGACTGCTGTAAACTAATTCCGTTTCTGGTTTTGGAATCGCAATCGTTAATTGCTCAAATAAACGGACAATCTCTTGTTGAATCATGAATCAAATGTTTGCGTATAAGAAACAAACGTATTAAATTTTTCATATGCCGCGCCACTGCAAATCACGTCATTAGCTCTTTCAATTCCCTCCTCAAGTGAGGAAGCTAAATCCGCCGCATAAATAGCCGCGCCAGCATTGAGTAGCACAATATCCTTCGCCGCGCCTGCTTGATTATTAAGAACATCCTTTAGCATTCGTAAACTGTCGTTCACGTTGGTGATTTCAATCGCTTTAAGTGAAGCTTGCGGTAAATTAAATTGCGCTGGCGTCACAGTGTAACACGATACTTCCCCGTTCTTGAGTTCAGCTACCTGTGTTGGCGTTGCAATACTCATTTCGTCTAATCCGTCCTGCGCACTGACCACTAAGACATGCCGACTTCCTAAGGCTTTGAAAACGTGCGCTAAAGGTGCTGTCCATTTCGGATCATACACACCGATAAGTTGGTGATCAGCCCTCGCTGGATTGGCTAGCGGACCAAGTAAATTAAATAACGTTCGCACACCGAGTTCTTTGCGGACATTGCGTGTATGCTGCATCGCGCCATGATAATTAGGCGCAAATAGAAAACCAATTCCCAATGTATCCACGCATTGAGCCACTTGCTCGGGTGACAAATGCAAATTCACCCCCGCTAATTCAAGCACATCCGCACTACCGCAACAACTTGAAACAGAACGATTACCATGTTTAGCCACGCGGCCACCGGCTGCAGCAACAACAAACGCACTCGTTGTCGAAATATTAAACGTATTTGCCCCATCACCACCCGTCCCACAGGTATCAATAAGATGTTGACCTGAAATGGGAATGGGCGTGGCTAATTCGCGCATCACTGAGGCAGCGGCCGTAATCTCCTCAATCGTTTCACCTTTACTGCGCAATGCGCATAAAAAAGCCGCCATTTGAACATCACTGGCCTGCCCCTGCATAAATGCATGAATAGTGTCACGCATTTCTGTCGCACTTAAATCCTGTTTTTGAAGTAATTTTTCTAAAATTTGCGAATACTGCATAACCTTCCTTTATATTAAATCCGATTCTACTAATTTTTCTATCGACGCAAATACTCGCAACGTATTATAAATTAACTGATTATGATGATAAGCACTCTGAGTAGCCTGCACAATAATGCGCGAACTTAAACAAAAACGCAATGCACTCACCTCAACGCCTTCTATCTCTCCACAAACCACAGGCTGTCCTATTTGGCAGGGAATTTCCTGCAACGGTAGTTGATGGTAACACACCAGTGTTTGAGCACGTGAAAGTGGTTTTTGATTTTTATAAAGTATAAAAGGAAATATGGTAGGCATCGCGTCCCAAGTAGCTAAATCAAGCAAGCCATCGCGCTTTAATGCGTTAACAGGCAGCACGGCAAAAGTTGTAGAACGTTCAATATAATGCGAAATAACTTGCGTGAAATCAGCAATGATACTGCATATTTTCGCGTTGCTTAACCCACAAAATTCGCGATATTGCATCAATGCCACTTCCATACGTGAAATCAAACCCCAATTAACTGCCATATTAGGTGATTGAACGTTTGTTTTGTCAGGCAAAAAAATCATTGCTGAAAAAGAAGGTGCTGATAAAAACTTGGATCCCGTTGTGGCCACCATAAAGCCTTGCGCTAAATAGGCGTGTAGCGTTTGAGCGGACATTCTAAATTGACAAGCATCGACCAAAACAGTCAGTTTTTCTCCCAAACGCGTTTTTAACTGTATTGCACACGCGGGACTGGGTGCAATCATACCCGTTTTTGATTGATCCACCAGAATAAGAAAAACATGACGCCCTTGTTCAATCCCCTTTTCGACATACTCGATAACTTGCGCATCGCATTGATCAATGCAACGTGGAGTTGAATTCGAATGCCGAAGTGAAATGGATACCACCCCAACATCGTTATTGCCACGCGTTAATGCTTGAACAACACCGCTTCCCGTTTCATTTCCCTCTACCATGATAATTAACGTTTTTTCAGGTAATTGCGATGCAATTAACGCATGAGAGTCTGTACCAGAAGGCGAAAACAGTAATTGCGTGTTATTCGTACATTGAAGCAGCGATAACCATTCATTTTTTTGCCTTTTTTTTTCGCGCTCATAGAGCGTAAGTTCATCAGTTTCTTTTATCTCGTTTTGAAGTCGAGCAATGTATTGCTCAAGAGATCTAAAATTTTCATCACTTATAATCGATGCCGTGGACGAGCTAAACGATAAAACAGCGTCATTAGGTGTCGGCGGGCAACCATATTTATTTACACCTTGGGCATTTAAACGCAGTCGCTCATCGCCGCCTGAAACAAGTAACTCTGCCGTCAGCATACGTAAACTTCGTGCTGATTTTAATACAGCAATGGTGTCAGACATTAACTCAAATTTCCTTGAAAGGGCAACGCAATAATAAAACGTGTACCCTGATTCACTTTTGATTCAACCGTTAATGTTCCGCCATGCTTTTGAATAATATCTGCGTTTATTGATAGACCTAAACCTAACGCATGATCTGTTTTTTTAGTGGTGAAATGGGGGGTGAAAATTTTGTCTACTATTTCGTTCTGTATCCCATCGCCGTTATCAGCAACACTTATAATCGCTTGATTGTAGACTTTTGCCGTTGTAATAATAATGTTGCCTTTATGAGGAATAGCTTGCACGGCATTGGTAAGTAAATTGAGCAAGACATGCATTACTTCATTGACGTGACACAAAACCGGCTCATGAAGCGCGTAATCTGTTTCAAATGTAATACGATGTTTATATGCGCTCTCAAATAATTGCACTAATTCGGAAATGGGCGAGTCTATAACAACTAATTGAACGCTACAGGGCATCGAAAACTGTTCAAAAAAATGCGTTAACGCAATATTATCACTAGCCTGAATTGAGTCTATAGCAAAGCGCCCTAATGTTATTGCTTGATGTGATTGAAATAAATGCTGCTGCGCGTTATTTAGTTTTTCAAGTGTCTGCTGTATCTGAAGATTTCTCAATTCCATATCTTTCGTTTTTTGCAACACGAGTTCATTTTCTAAGTCAGAAAATTTTTGCTGCAACCCACGCAAACGCATAAGCATCTGATTAAACGACTGTGTTAATTGCAATATACTGCCCGCTCCAGTCTCCTCGCATTGCATCGAAAAATCATTCAAACCTTCAATCATATCGATGGTCTGAACAAAATTTTGCAGTGATTTTTCATAGCGACTAGCCAACACATTCACACAAACAATCAGCGGAACTATAATGAGCATACTACTCACAACTAACGTCTCAATTAGTGTAGTAGACAAAAGCATTAACTCGCCAAATTGAAAAACAATCACCGAGCTAATCACTGCGCAAATAAGTAGACTAATCAAACCTGAAAAAATCGACAATCTAATAGAAAACGACGAAGCCGACATCATTAGCGAATGCGTATGAAAGATAAAAAATAGTTAACACTTTTTTGCATTTAATAGCCTTCTGAAGTAATTTCTAATTCTGATAAAACAGTATCTATACGGTGCACTTCTGAAGTTACCTCACCATTGTCGTGAAGCTTTATAATGCGATATCCCGGTGGTGTTCTATCCATTGCAAAATCAACACTATTTTTAGCAAACTGAAAACACGTTGAAGGCGTCCCATATACCGCCACATCACCAAATTTTTTATCCATTTCTTGATGAATATGCCCTGTAGTAATTACCTTAACATTTGGGTAACGCGCCACAATCGCTAAAAATTCATCACTATTGCTAATTTGCATTGTATCAAGCCACTTACTGTCACTGGGTAAACAATTATGGTGTGTGGCAATCAAAGTGAATAAACGGCTATTTTCTGCTAAACATTTCTCTAAAAAATCTAGTTCTGTTTGCTCTAAGTACCCACCTTCACTTTTCAAAATTTGGCTATTGAGTATCACTAACTGCCAACATCCAAAAATCACCTGTTTTTTGCAACTGACAAGTGGCGTATCAAGCACCTCTTGCATCAATTCAAAATCATCGTGATTCCCAGGCAAGCACATTGTAGGCAAATTGAATTCTTCAATTCGGTGCAATAACCGTTTATAGGTCGATCTACAAGGTGATTGAGCCAAATCTCCCGATATGAGTATCGCGTCGTAATCAATGGATTGCATAAACGCGTGTTGTAGTACGCGATTAAAATAATACTCCGTATTGATTCCTAGCAAAGTAATTTCTGGAGCAGGAAAAATATGCAAATCTGTTAATTGCAGTAAAGATAAATAAGGTGAATTCATCGATAATTTGGAAAGTTAAAGTGTTTTAAAAAGAATTCTTGAGTTTCTAAGTGGATTATAAAGAGCTTTTAGTGAATTAGGTAAATTCTCTAATGCACAACTCTCAAATCCACGCTCAATAAACCATTGAGCAGTTTGTGTTGATAAAACAAATAGCTTACTTAAACGGGTATTTTTTGCTTGTTCAAAGGCTTGATCATAAAGGCGTTGCCCACGCGCTGCACCTTGATAATCAACATGTACTGCAAGGCAAGCAAGCACAGCACAATCTTCTTTTGTATTGACATGTAGTGCACTACAGCCAATAACCAACCCATCGCGTGAAATAATCCAATAATCATTAATTTCCATTTCGATTTTTTCACGTGAGCGTTTTGCTAAAATACCTTGTTGTTCTAGCGGCTTAATTAACTCTAAAATTCCACCAATATCGCTAAGTGTAGCACGGCGACAAATTTCATAAGGTGTTGCACTAATGAGTGTACCTACCCCATCGCGCGTAAAAAGCTCCTGCAATAGTGCACCATCAATTTGGCGATTGAGTAAATGCACACGATCAATACCCGCGTTACAACTTTCAATCGCCGCATTTAACGGTTGATGCAAACTATCAAGTAAATCATCATTTTTGAGAAGTAAAGTTTGCGCTTCTTGCGCCGTTAACTGCGCAATTAATTGCCGACTCACTGAATCTACGCAACTTTCCTCCGTTAAAAAGATGAGTTTTTCCGCTTTCAGCGCAATCGCAACTGACGTGGCGACCTGTTCAGCGGATAAATTAAACACATCACCGCTTGGCGAATAACCAATAGGTGAAATTAATACTAAATTATTTTGCTCAAGTTGCGCATGTATAGCCGCGCTGTTAATTTTTCGCACCGCACCCGTATATAAATAATCCACGCCATCAATGACACCAATGGGTTTTGCGACCACAAAATTTCCTGAAGCGACTTTCAACTCAGAATTTTCCATTGGAGAATTAGCCAGCCCCATCGACAGTTGCGCTTCAATTTCCACGCGAACAAGCCCTGCAGCTTCTTTAACACATTGCAAAGCAACTTCATCCGTTATACGGAGTCGATTATGAAAACGGGCTGGATGATGAAGTTTAGATAGACGCTCATCAATCTGTGGGCGAATACCATGTACAAGAACTAAACGAATTCCCAAGCTACTTAGCAATGTAAAATCATGGATTAACGTCTGGAAATTATCCGTTTGAAGAGCCTCTCCACCAAAGTTAATCACAAATGTTTTATTGCGATGAGCCTGAATATAAGGTGATGAATCACGAAACCAATGAACAAAATTCGTTATCAAAAAACCTCCAACGCATTTTTTACATCCTGCAACACACTCGTCCAATCCCCTTTTTCGGGTTGGCGAAATAAGCGCATGCTCTTATACCAAACTGAATCCTCACGATCTAAAAGCCAACGCCAATCTGGAACAGCCGTAATTAATGTCCAAACAGGTACATTCAACGCACCCGCCAAATGCGCGGGTGATGAATCCACTGAAATCAGTAAATCCAAATTCTCAAGCAGCGCAGCTGTATCCGTAAAATCTTCAATATAGGCACTAGCGTCAAGCATATTTAAAGAACTATTTAGGCACTGTGAACGAGCTTTTTCGCCCAGTTGCAAACTCACCCAAGTGATATTTTCAAACACACTCAAGCAAGCAAACTGCGATAAATCAATAGAGCGATTCACATCATTTGAATGCACCGGATTTCCCGCCCAGACTAACCCAATTTTTTTATTACCATCAACACCGTATTGCGTGAACCAATTTTGCCACCAAGCACGTTTTTCAAAATTCACCGACAAATAAGGGACATTGCAGGGCAGAGTCTCAAGTGTGGTTTGAAACCAATAAGGCAGCGCTAAAGGAAACACCCAAAAATCATATGTCGTTTTGTGTTGCTCACCATTTTCAAGTACACAATCAACCCATTCAATAGTATTAAATAACTCAACCAGCGGTTTTGTCACAAGCACCCAAACTGTTGCACCATGTGATTTCAAGTGCTGCGCATAGCGCACAAATTGAATCATATCGCCAAAGCCTTGCTCGGAATGTATCAAAATCGTTTTATCTTGCAGCATCTCTCCTTGCCACTGCTTCGCTTTTAAATTAGGTTGATTTGGTTTACTTGGATTTGTATTTTGTGGATGATAAAACCATTGATATTGCGCCCAACCTTCTTTCAACCGCCCAAGTAGCATGAGTAAAAGTGCAAAATTGTAATGCGCATCAATAAAACCAGGGTCAAGCTTAATCGCAATTAAAAAATGTTTCTCAGATTCAGTAAATTGCGACAGATGTTTTAAAACTAATCCTAAATTGCTGTGCGCTTTAGCATGATTGGGATTATAATTAATAGCGAGTCGATAGCTTTTTTGCGCATCATCATAACGAGCCATTTTTTGAAGCGTGACACCATAATTATAATGCGCCTCAACGTAGTCAGGTCGAAGATCTAACGCTTTTTGATAACAGGATTGGGCATCATCTAAACGATTTAATTTTTCGAATGTAATACCTAAATTATTATGGGCAACAGCAAGATTAGGTGAAATTTGAATAGCGTGCTTTAAACATTTTAATGCGTCATCTAACCGATTTTTATCTTGATACGCATTACCTAAATTACTCCATGCTTCTGCATCATTAGGCGATAAATCCGCTGCTTTTTGTTTCGCATCAAGTGACTCGTCAATAAGTCCCTGTGCTTGCAATACTGCACCAAGGACTTTCCAGCCAAAACCATGTTGTGGAAAACGTGCAATGATATCCTTGGCAACTTCTGCGGCTTGAGGATAATTTTGCTGATTATAAAGCGCAGCAAGTGCATTGACTTCGCTTGATGTTGGTGCTGAGACAGAAGCTTTTTTGGTGGATTTGTAAGAAATCGGTTTTTTCATGCAATGCGTTAAGCTTTCTTAATATAGAACGTTTTCACGTTGTCATTTTGTGCGATAGTCAAAATTTCATGTGCGGCTTGCTGACAAAAAACACCAAAATCAAGATGGGCAGCAGGATCAGTAACAAGAATTTTAACGACATCGGCTGAATGCAATTCATTTAACCCTTTTTTCAGTTTTAACAATGGCATAGGACATTTTAAGCCAATGGCATCAATTTCAAGCGTATACGGTAACATAAAGTTTCAAGGTTAAAGTTAATCACACAGTTTCATTAAATTGCTTATTATAATACCATCCTCACCCTATCGTTGAAGCAGGACATTACTTTTTTATGGATTATTTTCCCATTTTTCTCAAATTATCAAAGCAACCATGTTTAGTTGTTGGTGCTGGAAGTTGCGCCGCACGCAAAATAGAATTGCTTTCGCGTGCCGGTGCAGACATCACCGTAGTGGCGCACGATATTAGTACGCAAGTTGCTGCAATGCAAGTGAGTCATCATCTAACCATTTATCGAAAATACTTTGAACCTAATGATTTAGCGGATTTTAAACTCGTCATTTCAGCCACCAACGATAAATTGGTTAATGAAAACGTTAGTAAATGCGCTAATAAAGCGGGTATTTGGGTAAATGTAGTCGATAGTCCGACACTGTGTAATTTTATTTTCCCTGCCATTGTAGACAGAGCGCCTTTAACGATTGCGATTTCTTCGGGTGGCGTGTCACCAGTTTTAGCGCGGCTTTTGCGCCAAAAAATTGAGACA
>CAJBJW010000215.1 GCA_903953455.1 uncultured Pseudomonadota bacterium
ACAGATGTTGAAGAAAAGCTGATTGCCAGAGCCAAGGCATATGCATCAATCCCAACTATTCCAGTACCTGATCCCGAGGTGGAAATCTTTACTGATGCAGCAACTGATGCAACCGTTATTGAAGTGCGAAGCCATGACAGACCGGGGCTTCTCTTTAGAATTGGCGCTGCAATAACTCAGTCAAAAATCGATATTCGATCGGCCATCGTTACTACCCTCGGGGCAGAAGCGATTACATATCATCACCGCGACAAGTGGTGATGCGATACAAAATTTAGTGACTATGTTGCCTTTAGCGCAGCATGACATGTTAAAACAACTGCCTTTGGTTGTCATCAGTGAACGCATTAAAAACATTGCAAAATCGCTTGGTTTTCAATGTATTTCAATTGCAAAGCAACCTTCAGATGACGCAATCCTTAAGGCGGTCACAACAATAATACACGGAAAATAAAATGGCCGAATTGATTGAAGAACAAAAAACTGTCAATGAGATAAAGCAAGTCAAACATTCTCGCAGCGGACTTTGGTTTGGCTTGATTATTTTGTTAATTATTGCTGCGCTGTCGGGGATAGGTTATACCTTTTTAACGCAGTTGCGTGATAAGCAAGAAGGCTTAGGTGGTGAAGTTAAAGGCGCTGTTTCTCAACAAATTAGTGATTATCAAGCACAGTTAGCCGCCATTCAATCGCAATTGGCAACCGTTCAAACTGATGTTTCAAATAAAGAATTTCATTTCAATAATACAGTGAATGATTTTTCACAATTACATAATGAAAAATTAGATACTGTTCGTAAAGAATTACTGGAAGAAATTCAAAAGCTTCAACGTCAACTTGGTAAAACGCGTGGTGATTGGCTGCTTGCCGATGCTGAATATTTACTGAGTGTGGCAAATCAGCGTTTACTGCTTATGGGCGATGTGAATACGACCCACGAAGCTTTAGAAGCGGCTGATCAGCGCCTTCGTGAAAGTGGTGATGCGGCAGCGTATAAAGTACGTGAACAACTAGCCAAAGATATATCGGCGATCAGTGCGATTAATTCAGCGGATATAGTCGGGATTTACGCCACGCTGCAAATGTTAGAATCGCAAACGCATTCGCTCGTTTTATTATTGCCATACGCGGGAAAAGAAGTAGAATCGCCAGTTGCTGAAATTGCCCCAACTAAAACGAAAAAAGATAATGTAGATGGTTTACTTGGTCAATTGGAAGGCATGGTGACTATTCGCCACGTTCAACAGCACGTAAATGAAATCTTAACGCCCGAACAAGCGCAATTTATTCGTGAACAATTAGGCGTTAAACTTGAGATGGTCAAAATTTCCTTAGTCCAGCAAAATGATGTGCTTTATCAAGCAAGTTTAAATGATGCTCAAAAATGGCTGATACAAAATTTTGTGAAAGAAAAAGAAATGGAGCGTTTTTCTGCTGCATTGACAAAGCTCGCAGACGTTAGAATTCGTAGTGAATTTCCTGATATTAGTTTGTCATTGAAAATGTTGCGCGATATTACGAAATTGCGCGTTGAAACCGACAAAGCACTGTCTGGGCCCTCTTCCGTTAAATCGTCTAAAAATTCAGACGACGCACCCGCCGCACCGGCGCAACCCTAAGAAGAAATTATACCTATGAAAAAAGCCATTTTTCTTTTAATAATTTTAGGTTCGCTAGGCTCCGCAGCATTTTATGGTAGTCAATGGTTAACTAATTTAAACAGCGCAGGCTATGTACTAATTGGTATTGAGCAATGGTCCATTGAAACATCACTATTTGTTTTTTTGGGCGCATTAGTGACTGTTTTTTTTATTCTATATATTTTATTTCGACTCATTGGATGGACATTACGTCTGCCTAAACAAATTAGAAAGCGCGTTGAAACGAACAAACTCGCTATTTCACAACAAGCATTAATTAAAGGCTTAGTGGATTCAGCGGAAGGGAATTGGGAAGACGCTGAAAGTATTTTAATCAAACATGCCTCACACAGTGGTGCCCCCCTTATTCATTATTTAACTGCTGCGCGTGCCGCGCAATCGCGTGGTGCATTTGATAAACGTGATGAATATTTACAAAATGCAGCGCTGCATGGCGCTGACGACGAAATTGTGGTCGGTTTAACACAAGCTGAACTCAACTTATCTGGTCAGCAGTTTGATCTTGCATTGGAAACACTGACAAGACTGCATTCTATTAATCCAACGCACGCTAGTATTCTGAGATTATTACATCAAACTTATCAAAAATTAGAAGATTGGGATTCTCTGCGTTCACTGATTCCTGCACTGAATACACAAAAAGTCCTAATGGAAGCGGATCTGAAATTAGTTGAGATTGAAGTATTTAGTAATTTACTCAAAAAAACGGCAAGTGAGCGCAATATACAAGCGCTTCAGACTTTATGGGCAGAAATTCCATTGTCAGTTAAAGTTATGCGTGGTGTGGCAGCAATTTACTTTGCAGCAGTCATTGATGTAGGTGCAGGTGAGACTATTGAAGATGAATTGGTGAAAGCGCTGTCTGCGAACTGGAGTGATACACTGCTTGTCTTATTTGGAAATATTCAGTCGTCTAATCCTCAGCAACAATTAGAAGTGGCTGAACGTTGGTTAATTGGTCATGGTAATGATGCTGTTTTGTTGATGGTTTTAGGTAAGTTAAGTGCAAGAGCATCTGACCTTATTAAAGCAATGCGATATTTAAAGCAAAGTATTTCTATTGAGCCTAGTGTGCAAAGTTATCGTTTACTTGGTGATTTAGCTATAGATCAAAATGATGCAACGACAGCAAGTGCATACTATAAAGAAGGTCTTGAACTTGCAGCCAATGCGTTGGTTACACGTATTGAACATTTAGCGGTTTAAATGATTGTTATAAAAAGAAGTTTGATGATAGCTGGCGTTGTGATTGTGACAGGATGTAATACGGCATTAATGGGTACTTATGGTGAAGATAATCAAACTTTTGATGCGTTTAAGCAACGTGTAGAAGATGTTTTTCAACTACAAAATAGTATGACAAGCGCTGTGATGTTACTTGACTCTGAGCCATCAGTTGATATTTTAAAAGATGAAACTGAGATGCATAGTGCCTGTGCATCTCTCAATGAAGCGGGTTCGCGTGAAATGGACGGCCTTGATATTAGCCTGTCTTTAGGAAAGCGGATTGAAAAAACGGTCACAAATTGTGAAAAGGCGGCGAAGTCATTGCAACACCGCCTTCAACAAATCAAATAAAGGACGTGAATTAGTCGTTTAAATGCGCGACTAGCCAACGTGCAGCTATCTTTTTTTCCATATTTTTACGCATTGCGTAATCAGTGAGTTGAGCCTGATCAATTTTTCCTACGTTAAAATATTGCGCTTGTGGATGAGCAAAATACCAACCACTTACTGCTGACGCAGGGTACATCGCAAAGTTTTCCGTTAACACAATGTCCGTATTTTGCGTCACGTTGAGCAGTTTGAATAATTTTTCTTTTTCAGTATGATCTGGGCAGGCAGGATAACCCGGTGCAGGGCGTATGCCTTGATATTTTTCGTTTATCAAATCACTGTTTTCAAGATTCTCATCACTTGCATAACCCCAATAATTTTTACGCACTTGTTGATGTAAATATTCCGCACCTGCTTCAGCAAATCTGTCGGCAAGGGCTTTAAGCATAATGGCGCTGTAATCGTCATGCGCTTTCTCAAATTCAGCTAGTTTTTCTTCAATGCCAATACCTGTTGTCACGGCAAAACCACCAATATAATCGTCAGTTTGACTGTCGCGTGGCGCGACAAAATCCGTTAAGCAATAATTAGGTCTGCCCGGTGCTTTGATGTTTTGTTGACGTAAATGAGGCAAGATTTCCAAAACCGTTTGACGTGATTCATCTGTGTATAAAACGATGTCATCTTCAACGCTATTTGCAGGAAAAAAGCCAATCACAGCGCGTGCTTGTAGCCAATTTTCTGAAATAATGGCTTTTAGCATTGTTTGTGCATCATCAAAGAGTTTTTGTGCTTCTTCACCAACAACGCTATCAGACAAAATTTTAGGATAACTTCCCGCCATTTCCCATGTTTGGAAGAAAGGTGTCCAATCTATATAGTTTTCAAGTGTTGCTAATGATAAGTTTTCAATGACTTTTTCACCTAAAAATGTTGGTTTTACTGGTATGTAATTTCCCCAAAAAAATTTATTTTGACGGGCATTCTCAAGTGAATGTTGGAGTGTTTTAGCCTCTTTTCCTTTGTGGCGTTCACGCACGTCAACATATTCATTGCGTACACTTGCGATATAGTCTTTACTCAGTTCGCCGCTCAATAAGTTACTTGCCACGCCAACTGCACGTGAGGCATCAGTGACATAGATAACAGCGCCTTTGTAATGTGGTTCAATTTTGACAGCGGTATGGGCGCGAGATGTGGTTGCACCGCCAATCATTAACGGAATCGTAAACCCTTGACGCTGCATTTCTTTTGCAACATGAACCATTTCATCCAATGAGGGCGTGATTAAGCCGCTAAGGCCAATAATATCGACTTTTTCCATGCGAGCGGTTTGCAGAATTTTTTCAGCTGAAACCATCACGCCTAAATCGATTACATCATAATTATTACACTGTAAAACAACAGCAACGATATTTTTGCCAATATCATGCACATCGCCTTTCACGGTGGCCATTAGAATTTTACCGTTTGTTTGTCGATCACCAGCGGCTTTATCGGCTTCCATAAATGGCATGAGATAAGCGACCGCTTTTTTCATGACACGTGCTGATTTGACCACTTGAGGTAAAAACATTTTTCCCGCACCAAATAAATCACCAACGACATTCATTCCGTCCATTAAAGAACCTTCAATGACGTGAAGTGGACGCTCAGCTTGCAGTCGAGCTTCTTCGGTATCTTCGTCAATGAAATCGGTAATGCCTTTGACTAATGCGTGTTCTAGTCGTTTATTGACAGGAAGTTGCCGCCACTGCGCATCTTCTTTTTTGATTTCAATACTGCCATCACCACGGTATTTTTCAGCCAATGAAAGTAATACATCGGTTCCATCACCGCTATGACGATTCAAGATGATATTTTCAACAGCATCACGCAATTCTTGGGGAATATCCTCATAAATTGCCAATTGACCCGCGTTGACAATCCCCATCGATAAACCGGCTTTAATGGCGTGATATAAAAAAACCGCATGAATGGCTTCACGAACTGGATTATTGCCGCGAAATGAAAACGATACGTTCGATACACCGCCAGAAATCAGCGCATAGGGGAGAGTACGTTTAATTTCACGCGTGGCTTCAATAAAGTCGACACCGTAATTGTTATGCTCATCAATGCCGGTTGCCACAGCGAAAATATTCGGATCAAAAATAATATCTTCGGGTGGAAAACCCACTTGCTGCGTTAAAATTTGATACGCACGTTGGCAAATTTCAATTTTGCGCTCTTTCGTATCGGCTTGACCCACTTCATCAAACGCCATCACAATCACAGCAGCGCCGAAGCGACGTACTAATTTAGCTTGTTTAATGAATGTTTCTTCGCCTTCTTTGATTGAAATCGAATTAACAATGCCTTTGCCTTGAATACATTTAAGACCTGCTTCTAAAATATCCCATTTTGACGAATCCAGCATAATGGGTACTTTTGCAATATCGGGCTCAGAGGCGATTAACATTAAGAAACGTACCATGGCTTCTTTGGATTCGAGCATGCCCTCATCCATGTTAATATCAATAATTTGTGCCCCATTCTCTACTTGCTGTTTTGCTACGTCTAAGGCAGCATCAAAATCACCACTGATAATTAATCGTTTAAAAACGGCTGAACCGGTGACATTGGTTCGCTCACCGACGTTTACAAATAAACTGTCGGCGGTAATATTGAGCGGTTCTAGTCCAGATAAACCACAGTGCTTTTCAATATCGGGTAATTTTCGAGGAGCCGTATTCTCTACCGCAGTTACAACGGCTTTAATGGTGTCTGGAGACGTGCCACAGCAACCACCTATAATATTCAAGTAACCGCTATGCGCCCAATCTGCAATTTCAGCAGCCATTTGCTCAGGCGTTTCGTCATATTCCCCAAACGCATTGGGAAGGCCTGCATTGGGATGCGCTGAAACATGCGTGTCGCAAATGCGAGATAGTTCTGCAATATATTGACGTAATTCGGTAGCGCCTAATGCACAGTTAAATCCAAATGAAATCGGTTTAACGTGTTTAAGCGAATTCCAAAATGCACCCACTGTTTGCCCCGATAATGTTCGACCTGAAGCGTCAGTAATCGTCCCTGAAATCATGACAGGTAAACTGTAGCCAAGAGAGTCAAATACATTTTCAACTGCAAATATCGCGGCTTTTGCATTGAGTGTGTCGAAGACCGTTTCGATTAAGATAATGTCTGCACCACCGTCAATAAGTCCTTTTGTTGCTTCAGTATAGGCAATGACTAAATCATCAAAGAAGATATTACGAAATCCCGGATCATTGACGTCAGGTGACATCGACGCCGTGCGATTTGTTGGGCCTAAAACCCCTGCGACAAAACGAGGTCTTTGCTGCGTTTCAAATTCATCGGCCACTTCACGCGCAATTTTTGCTGATGCAACGTTCATTTCATAGGCAAGAGATTCCATTTTATAATCTGCCATAGCGATGGTTGTTGAATTGAACGTGTTCGTTTCAACAATATCAGAGCCGGCAGCGAAATAAGCGCGATGAATGGCTTTAATAATATCGGGTTGCGTGAGGGAGAGCAGATCGTTATTGCCTTTTAAATCGACATCCCAGTTTGAGAAACGCTCACCACGATAATCTTTTTCATCGAGTTTATAACCTTGAATCATGGTGCCCATAGCGCCGTCAAGGAAAAGAATACGCTCAGCGAGTTGTTGTTTGAGTAAATCGGTTTTGTTCATGGAATTTGAGTATCTATTATCGCGGTGAATGAGTGAGAGTTTTGCTTATTTATGAAACAAATAAAGGCGCATCATATTGAAATGATGCGCCTTTTTTGAGATAAAGCGGTTATGCCACGCTGTTAAGTGGATGCGTTGTTAAGTGACCACGTCCGTCTTCCGTAAATTCATCATCGCTAATTTTAAAGTTATCGAGTTTCATGGTGAGATATTTATCGAAATAGGTGCGTAGATCTTTTTCAACGCCAGCATCAAAATTAGGTTTCACGATATGTGTTGTGCCCCATTTTGTATGTACGACTTTGCCATCAACCACGACAAGTTCACCGTCTTTGAATACATAATCAGGCTTTTCGAACATTTTTTGGCGATCAGCATTGTCCGTGTAAATCGTAATATCCGCCCAATTACCTGCGCTAAGACCACCACGATTTTCAAGTCCAATGAGTTTTGCCGCGCCAGCGCGTGTCATAATGGCAATTTCTTGCAAGGTATATTCACGGTCAATCGAGGCGAGCGTGGTCATTTTTTGTGCCTCGGGATGAAGTGTTGAGAGAACGTCATTTCTAAACGTTCTGTCCATAAGCAAGCGAATCAAATGCGGGTAACTCGTAAATGGCGCCCCATTTGGATGATCGGTGGTTAAGAAAATTCGCCATGGATCATCAACAAGCAAAAAGGTTTCAAGACCAATTGCCCACTGCAACGCGTTGACAAAGTTTTGATCTTTGTATTTGAAGGGCACAACACCACAGCCAGAGTCACATTCAATATCCATCGTGACCCATTTTGCTGGGCTTGCGAATTTATTATTGGCGTGTTGGCGCATATTATCGCCTGACGCCGTCACGGTTTGACCAAATAAAATTTGCCCAACATCAATGGTAATATTTTTATTTTTATTGACGGCTTCAGCGATTTGCGCGGCACCCGAAGAAAATTTGAAATCGCCTTCTGTGCCGTAGCTGTGGAATTGAATATGCGTTAAGTGCATAGGCAATCCACCGATTCCTTGAATCGTATCAAGAGTGGTTTCAATATTACCGGGAACACCTAAATTACAGCCGTGAACATGTAGAGGTTTTGATATGCCAATTTCTTTTACAGCGGTGGCTAACACTTGCAAAATATCGCGTGGCGTGACGCCATAATGGCTATTTTGCTCATCTAAATCGAGTTTGCGTTGATTAAATTTAAACGCATTGATGCCACCGGGATTCACGACTTTAACGCCAATTGCTTTTGCGGCGTTCATTGTCCATGCAACGTAATCATTAATGGCTTTTTGATCTTTTTTAGCGGTGAGCATACGTAATAAATAGTCATCACTGCCAAGCATGACATAGCCACCTTTATCGAGAATAGGAATATCGCCCATTTCCATGTGTGCTTGACGCGCATTGATTGGCAGTACAGCGGGCTCGAATCCTGCGGTATAGCCCATTTCAGCGTAGCGATACCCTGTGATAAAGGTACTTGGTGCAACGTGACCACAACCTGAGCGACAAATATGGTTGCCAGCAACAGGATCGAGGCGATGGTCTTCGGGAAGGAGCATGCGTGCAATATTTCCTTTACCGCCACCAATATGCGTATGCATATCAATTGCACCTGACATAACCACTTTGCCTTTTAGATCGTATTCTTTATCAACCTGAAATTCACCTATGGGTTTATTGATAATTTTACCGTGTTGAATGTAAATATCTTGTTGTTTACCGTCAACGCCGCTCGCTGGATCATAAACAAGACCACCCGTTAATTTAATTAACATACTACTTCCTCGCGTAAATGTTGCTCAATCGCGTTTAAAACAGTCGCTGTACTCGGTAAATTCGAATCACGCAATTTTTTTAATCGAATAGCGACTACATTATCGAGTCGATAAGCGTGTCCAGTGTGGTCAATGCCGGGTGTGCCGACAGGAATAAATACATCAGGTTCTTTTTCAAATGTCATGCCTGAGCGAGCGACAACAATGGTGGGTAAACTGGTTTTAGGTGGGGTTGCACTTGCGTTAAATGCTTGTACCCACACTAATGCGTCGGCTTCACCGTTTTCAAGTAACGTGTGCGTGTCGAGTAAAAATGGATCATACGCAGGATAGCCTTTTGCAAAGCTCACGCGTGCAGCGTAACCTGATGTCCAGCCACAAACTTGGTTTGCTGTTTGGTCGCCTTCTTTACCACCTAATGGAAAACCTGAGCAACGCGTGGTTTCGTTTAGATTTTTAATCATTTCACAAAGGGTTTGAACGGTCAATTCTGCGTGTG
>CAJBJW010000216.1 GCA_903953455.1 uncultured Pseudomonadota bacterium
GTTTTCTGACGCGCGAGTATTGTATCTGTTTTTTTGGCGTAAAGTTGTTTTTCTTTCCGCATTAAGTGAAATTTTTATTTGAAGGAATTGTGTTTTTTTGCTTTTAGCGATAACGTGAATAGTTAAATTAACCGTTTAGTTATATTGCCACTTATGTTTTTTAAATCACTAGAAACACCCTCAATAATGGGTATTTTAAATGTTACGCCCGATAGTTTTTCTGATGGCGGGAAATTTATTCAGCCAGAATTGGCTTTAAATCAAGTAAATATCATGATTGCGCAAGGTGCAAGCATCATCGATATTGGGGGGGAATCAACGCGCCCCAATTCAAAATCAGTTTGCGCAAATGAGCAAATTTCACGTGTTATACCGATTATTGAAATGATTAGGCAACATAGTGATATTACCATTAGCATTGATACTACCCTAAGTGATGTTGCGTGGGCCGCTTTAGACGCTGGCGCAAACATGATAAATGATGTGTCAGCAGGATTAAGTGATAGCAATATGTTCGCATTGGCTGCGCAAAAAAATGTGCCCATTGTTTTAATGCACGCGCAAGGAACACCGCAAACCATGCAAGATAATCCTCATTATGACAATGTGGTAGAAGAGGTGATTGCTGCGTTAAAAACACGCGTTCAAGAAGCTATCAACCAAGGTATCAAAAAAGAAAATATTATTCTTGATGTCGGCATTGGTTTTGGTAAACGCCGTCAAGATAATTTGGCATTACTCGCGCATTTAGCGGATTTTGTTGCGCTTGGATTTCCTGTTCTACTTGGGACGAGTCGAAAACGGTTTATGGGGGCTATTTGTGATGTCAGTGAACCTGCTGAATTAGTGACTGCAACCGCTGCAACAACTGCACTAGGCGTTATGGCAGGTGTGCACCTTTTTCGTGTTCATGACGTGAAAGAAAATAAGCAAGCGCTTGACGTCGCACTTGCAATTAGGTCCGCCGGACGATAATCGGGTAAACTAGGAATAAACTAAGCGTTTCTTGATTAGACTGATTGATTAATTTTTTATATTTGGATTTTTTCTCTTATGACACAATTTGCTTTAACTGCAATTTCCCCCATTGACGGACGTTATGCCGACAAAGTAGACGCATTGCGTCCGATTTTTAGCGAATATGGCTTAATTCGCTTTCGCGTTCAAGTGGAAGTGCATTGGCTACAAGCACTGGCAAATCAAGCTGAGATTCACGAAGTTTCGCCTTTTAGTGAGCGTGCTAATGCACTATTGAACGCGATTGTGAGTGATTTTTCACAAGATGATGCACAGCGTATTAAAAACATCGAAAAAACGACGAATCATGACGTCAAAGCCGTGGAATATTTTCTAAAAGAGAAAATCGCCGGCCATGCAGAACTCGAAAAAGTCAGTGAATTTATTCATTTTGCGTGTACGTCAGAGGATATTAATAATTTATCCTATGCACTGATGCTCAAAGCCGGACGTGAAGTGATAATGGGGCAGATTCAATCTTGCATTGATGCGCTGCATCAATTAGCACACGATACCGCCGCGCAACCCATGCTATCGCGCACACACGGACAATCCGCCACGCCAACCACGGTGGGCAAAGAGATTGCGAACACGGTGGCAAGATTAACGCGTCAAAAAAATCAACTTGAGCGTGTCGACTTGCTTGGCAAAATTAACGGCGCGGTGGGGAATTACAATGCCCATGCGGTTGCGTATCCTGAAGTGGATTGGGCGGATTTTGCAGCGCGTTTTGTGACGTCGTTAGGCTTAACGTTCAACCCGTACACTATTCAAATTGAACCCCACGATTATATTGCGGAATTTTTCCATACCTTGTCGCGTTTTAATACGATTTTGCTCGATTTTGACCGCGATATGTGGGGTTATATTTCACTGGGTTATTTCAAGCAACGCACCATTGCCGGTGAAGTAGGCTCATCCACCATGCCACACAAAGTCAATCCGATTGATTTTGAAAACTCAGAAGGCAATTTAGGTTTAGCGAATGCGTTATTTGGCTTTCTAGCTGAGAAATTACCGGTTTCACGCTGGCAAAGAGATTTAACGGATTCCACTGTTTTACGCAATATCGGTGTAGGCGTTGCGCATACGGTGATTGCTATTCAAGCCACGCTAAAAGGCGTTTCTAAATTAGAACTGAATGTGGAGGCGCTTGAAGCCGATTTGAATGCCAACTGGGAAGTCTTAGCCGAGCCGATACAAACCGTGATGCGTCGTTATGGTGTTGAAAAACCCTATGAAAAATTAAAAGAATTAACGCGTGGCCATCGCATTACCCATGAGCAACTGCAACAGTTTATAGAAACGTTAGATATTCCAGCGCAAGCCAAAGTAGAACTATCTGCTTTAACGCCACGCACATACACCGGTTACGCAGAAAAATTAGCCAGAGAGATTTGATTATTATGTCCACACGTCTTAGAAAAATTACACAACAAGTTTTAGTTGGCAATGTCAAAGTAGGCGGCGGTGCCCCCATCGTTGTGCAATCCATGACCAACACAGATACGGCAAACGCAGACGCTACCGTCAAACAAATTATTGAACTGGCAACAGCCGGCTCGGAAATAGTGCGTATTACGGTCAATTCTGAAGAAGCCGCGCAAGCGGTGGCCGGTATTAAAGAACAATTAATCGCGCAAAATTGTTTTGTACCTATTGTGGGTGATTTCCACTTTAACGGGCATAAATTACTCGAAAAATACCCCGATTGCGCCGCCGCTTTAGATAAATATCGTATCAATCCGGGTAATGTCGGACGCGGCAAAGCGCGTGATCCGCAATTTCAGCAAATGATTGAATTTGCTTGTCAATACAATAAGCCCGTGCGTATTGGGGTGAATGGGGGCAGTTTAGATCAAGCAGTGTTAACCCGTTTACTGGATGAAAATCGTCTACTTGCCCAACCCGAACCATTAGCGGCAGTCGCTCGAAAAGCCATTGTCTTATCGGCCTTGGAAAGTGCGGCCAAAGCGGAGGAAATTGGCTTAGGAAAAGATAAAATTATCCTTTCTTGTAAGATTAGCAACGTACAGGAATTAATCTCTATTTATCAAGATTTAGCGGCGCGTTGTGATTACGCACTGCATTTAGGGTTGACTGAAGCGGGCATGGGATCGAAAGGGATTGTGTCGTCAGCGGCGGCCTTGTCGGTGTTAATGCAGCAAGGTATTGGCGATACGATTCGCATTTCACTCACGCCCGAACCCGGTGCATCGCGTACACAAGAAGTCATTGTTGGCCAAGAAATTTTGCAAACCATGGGCTTTCGCGCGTTTACACCGATGGTGATTTCGTGTCCGGGATGTGGTCGAACCACTAGCGATTATTTCCAAAAATTAGCGCTCAATATCCAAACTTATTTGCGTGATCAAATGCCTATTTGGCGCACAAAATATGCCGGCGTAGAAAGCATGGAAGTCGCCGTGATGGGATGCGTTGTGAATGGACCGGGGGAAAGTAAAAGTGCCAATATTGGTATTAGTTTACCCGGAACAGGTGAAACCCCTGTTGCGCCTGTTTATGAAGATGGTGAGAAAACCGTTACCTTGAAAGGTGATCATATTGCAGAAGAGTTCCAAGCCATTGTTGAGCGTTATATTGAATCGCATTACGGAAAAGCAGTTTAATGAGGCGTATTGCATTAACCGCAGGTGAACCGGCTGGCATCGGTGTTGATTTATGTATCCAGCTTGCACAGCATCCCACTTTGGAATGTGAAATCGTGGTGTTAGCGGATGTTGAACTACTTGAGCAACGTGCGAAACACCTCCATTTACCGCTTACCATTCGTTTGTATGATCCCCATCTTCCTGCTGTTTCCAGTGCGGCAGGCGAGTTGTGTGTCCTGCCTATTTCGTTAGCACATTCAGCGCAAGCAGGGATTTTGAATAAGGCGAACAGTGGTTATGTGCTGGCCTTACTTGATCGTGCCACGCAAGGCTGCATTAGTGGTGAATTTTCTGCCATGGTCACGGCGCCCGTTCATAAAGGTATTATCAATGAAGCTAGAATGCCTTTTACGGGGCATACGGAATATATTGCCAATATTACCCAAGGGCATCCGGTCATGATGCTGGCAACAGAGGGACTGCGTGTAGCGCTGGTGACGACGCATTTGCCGCTATCGAAAGTCAGTGAGGCCATCACACCCGATACGCTTGAAAGCGTTATTCGTATTCTTCACCACGATTTAATTGTCCGTTTTGGTATTGCACAACCGACCATCTTAGTCTGTGGACTCAACCCGCATGCGGGAGAAAATGGGTATTTAGGGAGCGAAGAAATCGACGTTATAGATCCGGTGCTTGAAAAATTACGCGCAGAAGGCATGAATTTACAAGGCGCGTTGCCGGCAGATAGTTTGTTTACGCCAAAGTATCTTAACGATGCAGATGCGGTACTTGCGATGTATCACGATCAAGGATTGCCCGTACTCAAATACAAAGGTTTTGGCAATGCGGTGAATATAACGCTAGGCCTCCCTATTATTCGCACATCCGTGGATCACGGTACGGCGCTAGATATTGCGGGTAGTGGTCGCAGTGACATAGGAAGTTTGCAATATGCTGTGAAAACAGCCCTCACCATGAGTTCTTTTCAATGACGCATCAAGCACGAAAACGTTTTGGGCAAAATTTTCTTCACGATCATAATATTATTAACACTATTATTGCCAGTGCCATGATTAGCGCGGGTCAGCATTGGGTTGAAATTGGAGCGGGGCAGGGAGCTTTAACCTCGCCACTACTCACCAAAGTACATCATTTAGACGTCGTCGAATTAGACCGTGATTTAGTGGTATGGCTCAATCATAAATTCGCCAATCAAACGAATTTAACCATTCATAGCGCGGATGCGTTGCGGTTTGATTTTTCGGCTCTTGCGCCAGAAGGTCAAAAATTGCACGTAATTGGTAATTTGCCTTATAACATTTCAACACCGTTAATGTTTCATTTACTTGAAAATACAACGTGCATTGCAGATATGTTATTTATGTTGCAAAAAGAAGTGGTGAATCGTATTTGCGCAGAACCTAGCAGTAAATCGTATGGGCGCCTGAGTGTGATGATGCAATATTATTGCGCAACAGAGTGGTTATTTGATGTACCACCAGAAAGTTTTAGTCCTGTTCCGGCGGTGATGTCCTCGATTGTTCGATTAGTCCCTCATGTCACGCCGCCTGTGCGGGTTGACGACATGAAAACACTCAATCGTGTCGTGACAGAATCGTTTTCACAGCGCCGTAAAACCCTGCGTAATTCGCTCAAAAAATCGTTATCTGAAAATGAAATGACGGATTTAGGCATTGATGCCAATTTACGAGCGGAAAATATTACGCTTGCCGAATTTGCAAAACTGAGTAACGCTGTGAGCCAGAAAAGCGTTTTATTACTTGTGGAAAGTTAAAAAACAGATGGAATCTTTTTCTACTCAAATTTAACGTTTGAACTGACTATAGTTAAGGCTGAATAAGCCGTTCATTTGATGGTTTTTTTATTTTATTGTTATGTTTATGGCATTATAATTGCTTTTTTAAATTTATAGTTTAATTATTTATACAATAAATTAAAGGACATTTTAGATGGCAACTGATGCAGCAAAACCAGCACTGCTTTTTAGCTCTGCAATTGAAATATATAATGCAAACAAAGCATTTTCGAACATTGATACATCAACTATTACGGGTATTCCCACAAATCCAGTTACTGAAAACTTGTTGAGTCCATTAGGTACGGATAATATTTATGCAAAAAATTTATCGGATACTTTTAGCGCATTAGAACTGGATAAAAAATCAATTACTTCGAGTGATAATTATGCAAAGTATCAAATCGGTTTTAAAACAAATTCGCAAGCAAGTATAAAGGCAAGTGTCAGTGTTTCTGAGCTCACGAAAGTAGCAAAAAAAATTGACTTTGGTACAGGTAATGACAATGTTCAGGAAAAAATTAATTACATCAATGAATATGGTGATAAATTACTTGTCAATCATCAATATAAAACAGTCACCTCGTTTGCGAAATTAGATCATTCACTAAAACTTCATTCATCTATTTCAGATGAACTTTCACAAGTTTTTTCGGCTGAAAGTGGTTCAAAAGCAATCCGCTCAACATTCAGTACCTCTTTTCAATCTACGTATAATTTTAATGTTAAAAATAATACGGGTACGACAAAAGATAATACAAAACAGACGTTTCACTTCAAATCACCCGAAATTAAAATAGATTCATCTATAGTCAACTCAACAACATCAACAGATGACAATGCAACGTTTATTACTTCAACGCAAACGAAAAATATTACGTATGCCAAGATAGATAAAAATCCTGAAAATGCTTACAAGCTACATTATGAAGTTACCCATAGCACGATCGATGATAATACAATTACCACATTAAAGTTATTTACGTTTTCTGATAGTGGTATTGCTATAGAAGCTAAGGGCGTCATTGATGGTGATTCTGTTTCAAAGGGCGCTTTAAAAGTTGACACAGCATTTTTTACGCTGAAAACGAATTCACCATCTGCTAAAGAGTTATTAGATTTAAATACAGATGGTTATGGCGATAAATCTCAATTAGATGGATTGTTCAGCTCAACAAATGAATTCAAAGGCACTGATCATGATGACAATATTGTGATAAAAGCGGTAAAGCCCATCGGCGCTACCACACGTGATCCTGGTGAAATTGTTGAGCTAAAAGTCGATGCAGGAGATGGGGATGACATCATTGTCGCTAGTAAAAGTGGTGGCAATACGATAACAGGCGGTGATGGTAAAGATACTTTTGTCATTGGCAATAGCTGTTCAGGTTCAATTATTATTAAAAGCTCAACTGAAACTCGGGATGCTTCGGGAATTAAAATCACCTATAGTGCAGAAATGCAAGGTAGTGACACGATTACAGATTTTAATTCACAAGTTGATAGGTTATCGTTAGGGAAGGTGGCAAATAAAGCTAATTATGCTGAAGGTACTGAATCAGTTGAGGATTTTTCAGCCGCACTGACCGCAGCGACCGTATTATTAAAATCAATGCGCACAAGCGGCGAGCGATTTGCCTTCGAATTCGATTCTACGAATGGTTATTTATTTGATGATGTCAATGGGGATGGTATAGCAGATCAAGTCATTGTTTTAACAGGCATTGATAATGAGGGTATTGCTGCCTCGGATATTACGATTTAAATATGAATTTTCCACGTTGATCCCTTTGATAAAAAAAATAGATAAAAAATGTCGTTAATCCCCTATATGGGTGATTCAAAACATTGATTTTTAGTGCAGAATGTAAATCATGTGATATTTTCAGGAAAAATTTATATAAATTTCTGACTGTTACGGCATATTTTAAAAGTCATTTATATAATAAATGAGCGGCTTTTTATATCTATTTATCAAAAGGAGATTTATCGTGGAACTATTGTCTGTAGGCTTATTTGGTTTAATTATTTTATTAATGTTATTCATGCCATTTGTTTTAATTAGCTTTAAATAGAATGAGTGGTAATGAGGTTTTTATCAAAAACACAGTGTTCGGTTTTCAATTACGTTGCCTAGACGTATGTTGATCTGTTTTTTTATTTATGCTCAGAAATTCCATAGTTTAATGTTCTATAACATCTGATTTATCGATAGGTAACGCCTTTATAACCGACATTCCGCACCCCATCATTGAGAATTTGAATATATCAAAACATACCTTTGGCCAAGCAATTTGAGCAAGCTAAAGTGTTGAACATTGCAATTTAAAACAACGGATTGGATTTCACCGATGATTAAAATGTGAA
>CAJBJW010000217.1 GCA_903953455.1 uncultured Pseudomonadota bacterium
ATGCCAAAACGAGGTAGCGAGTCAAACAATAGACAAAGACCGCCAGTAAAAGCAACTGATACGATTCAACATAATATTTTTTGAATATTGACAACGCAGTCACCGCTGCTAACAAAGCTAAAATTGAGTAAAGTAGTCGAACTGGGCGGGAATTAACAGCGTCAACATCAGGCAACATCCCACCCACAATACCTAAAAAAATAAGCCATGGTGTGTGCTGGATATCTATAAAGTGAAGCCCCACACCAATCACAGTCACTACGACCGAACACCCTGTCGCAACACCAATATGTACTTTGAAATTGGCCATCCTTAAAAAAAATAGCCGTTAAACAAAAGAAACAAAAATTTAGTCAAACTTACTTACCTTGAGGTATTGCGCGGTGTTCCATCAATTTAAACCCACAATGATGCGTCATCATATTGAGAACATGTTTATATCGTGCGTCTGCACTGAGCGATTCATCCGAAGTTGACTGTACACAACGCAACATATTTGTTTGTACATCAACAGCCACACCCATTGTCGTTGCTTTAATTTGTGGCGTTCCACTTACTTTGTCAATACATGTATATTGAATTTCCGTAATCATCGCAGGCAATGGCTTTTTAAATGGCTCTACATTGCGTGCTTTTGAAATAGTACCATTGCGTCGAAACACGGTATGCACATCCTCAAAGCGTGCACACGGAGTATCTTCTGATAACACCCCTTGAGGATTATTGGCATTATTGTCAAGCATATCGCGGCTGACTTCATCAACTTCAAATGTTGCGGGACTAGGTGCTTTAGCTTCTCTCTTTATTTCTTGCAATTGATCCGTCTTTGGAATGGATTGCACAAGTGAATCATCTTTACCTATACTGACAATATCAACAGTTGTGTTATCAATCGTTGCGATGTATTCAAATAATACACCAAGAAGTGATACCAATACGCAAAGCTGTATAAAAAAAACAGTATTTTTCTTTAAAGATTTTTTTGTTTTATGTACGATCATTTAAGCTTCCTCACCCAAAAATAATAAATTAATCATTTAACAAATTAACGCCATATTCTTCAACACTTAGCATATAGTTTATCGATTATTTTTTTACGGTGATAAATTTAAAGCCAAAATGTGAGCTAGTTCACACTTTTAAACGTATATTCATAAAAAGTTATTGTGATAATGCTGATGGCTTTGGCTTATCGACATCAATGCCGTCATAATCTACCCAACCAGTCATTATTTCCCACAACGTTTTTTCTAAATCACGAGGAGGAACGTCAACCATTTGTTCTGTACTCGGTTTAACCACAGGTAAAGCGCTTGGTTTTAAATCACCTTGAATGCCTTTAATTTTGTCATTTTCAAAAAAAATGGAGATAGCTTTTTTCTCCACATCCTCACCACCTTTTTTAATTTGATAAATATAATCCCAGCGATTTTCATGAAAAAAATCAGCTAGCATTGGCGTTCCCATCACATATAAAACCTGCCGTTTTGTCATATTTGGACGTAATTGATCAATCATCGCCTGGTCGATAATATTACCTTGGTTAATATCAATGGTGTAGACATAAGGCAAATGATTCAAAATCGTTGAACAAGACACGAGTGATAAACTCAGTAAA
>CAJBJW010000218.1 GCA_903953455.1 uncultured Pseudomonadota bacterium
ATGTTAAACGACTCAGACTTTCAATTTTTTGCATGTGATTAATTTGCTTGGTCAGCTCAAACTGACGCTGCTCAGCTTTTTTTCGGTCAGTGATATCAAAGAATATAGTGATATATTTTTTGGGATGAATCGCTCCCTCATCTACAATTGGCACGATGACTGCGCTAACCCAATAAAGCGTTCCATTTTTATGCCGATTGCACATTTCACCACGCCAGATATTTCCACTTTTAATGGTTTGCCAAAGCTCGTCATAAAATGTTGGTGAATGCATATCCGACTGCAATAAACTATACCTTGAGCCGATTAACTCTGATTGACTATATCCCGAAATACGGCAAAAATGCTCATTAGCTAACGTAATGACACCTTGCGTATCTGATTCTGCAAAAATGGCCGCTTTATCAATGGCGAAATGCTGTTCGAAGTAGGTTTGTTTTAATAATTCAATGTCCTGACGTGCTTGCTTTTCTATGACTAATTCAAGCTCACTACGTTGCTTTTCAAATAGAATCACTTGATAGCGATCCGACAATAGAAGTGTAAATACCAATAATTCCACCCCTGAGCCAATTTGAGTAGCATTGATGGTATAAAAGCTTGTCGGAATTAATGCGAAGACATGTAAGAGATTAATAATAATGCCGACGGCTAATAAAGAAAAACCAGCCAATAAAAAATAGGCATTTCGCTGTTTATTGAATACACCAGCCAAAAGAACAACCAAAACAAACGCGGAAGAAATTGCAAAAGAAATCACGACATACTTGGCAATCGAGAATGTCCAAAGCAATATCACTGCAATTATTAAATTTAATCCAATAAGACCCTGTAAAATAACATCGAATTTTGGCATTAAGGTGGATGCATTTAACATACGTCGAATAAATAATAATTCGACAGCTAACGAGATAGATCCAAACCATAATGAACCTGCTTGCGTCAGCCACGGTGTACCCGGCCAAATAAACTCCGCACCAATACCCCGGTAAGCAACCACAGACAACGCAACAAAAACTATCATACTAACATAAAGGAAAAAATCGAATTCTCTCAATAAGAGTGACAATGCCAAGCAAAAAACCGCCATCGCAATGACCAGTCCTAAATAGGCGGATTGAAACGCGAAATCACTCTTTTCATTTTGATAAAAGGCTAAAGGTTCCCATAAATGCATCGGAATAACCATTGCATTTGGCGTTGCAATTCTCAAATAGATCACGTTGTGACTATGTGCCGAAAGTTGCATTGGAAAAGCAAAAATTCGGCTTTTATACGCGCGATTTTCCAGTGGTCTTGCATAACCTGTATGAATAGTTTGATGGTTTTCACTTTCAACTTGCCAATAAAAATCAATATTGGCAAGCAGGGGATGCCTGATTTCAAGGATTTTATCAATGGATTTATCTCCATTATTCTCCAAAGATAATCGCAACCAATACGCTGATTTTGTATAAGATAAATTGATAGATTCACTCTGAGGCAAATCCTTTTTGAATGGAACGCTCTCTTTTTGCACATCGACAAGTGTTAAAACCTGACTGGCATCTTCAAATATATCCAAATGGGACGTTAGTAGAATCATTGCTTGATCAACTTTAGCCACGTCTATAGTCTCACTTGCTTGTACTAGTGAGAATTTCGTGAGTAAAACTAAAATAATGAGACAAGCAATATGACGATTCATAAAGGCAGTTATTGTGTTTATAATTGAAAAACTTACAACACGCGTTAAAGCGAGTTG